>BQJQ01000043.1 GCA_021604785.1 Phycisphaeraceae bacterium | reverse complement strand
TCCGCCGTCATCGTCTCGACGCGGTTCCGTCCCATCATCGAGCGGTTGTGCAATTCGTCGATCCGCTCGCGCGGGTCGCGGTCGAGGACAGTCTTGGTCCGAGCGGTCTTGCGCCAATGGCGGAGCATGATGACAACCGCGAGCAGCACGCCCCCGGCCATCAGCAGGCCCGCGAGCATGCTCGGACGCTCCGCCGCCGTCTCCGGAGGGACGCTCAGCGGCAGGGATTCGAGCAGGATGAAGTCGGGTATCACCAACGCGTTTGCCTCAGCCCGGGCGGGCGGGCCCGGGGAAAGACCACCGTATCATCGCCCGATGCCGCGTGCACCCTCCGCCCCTGCGAATGAGCCGAGCCAAGGGGTGCCGGTGCCGCTGGACCGGGGCGATCCGTTCGCGCGGGCCGTCCGCGCGGCGTGGCGTCGCCTGACCGGGGGGCGGGGCGTCCGCGACGAGCAGCGGCGGACGCTGATCGCGTGCTCGGGCGGGGCGGACTCTTCGGCGCTGGTGCTGGCGTTGGCCGCGGTGGACCCGGGCCCGGTCGTGGCGCACGTGGTGCATGATTTGCGCCCGCGGGAACAAACGCTGGCGGACCGCGACAGCGTCCGCGGACTCGTGGCGGGGCTCGGGCTGGACTACGTCGAGGCGCAAATCGCGGTGCGCGACGCGGCTGGCAACGCGGAGGCGAACGCCCGCGAAGCGCGATACGCCGCCCTCGAACGGCTCGCGGGCGAGGTTGGCGTGGGGTTCGTCGCGACCGGGCACCACGGCGACGACCAACTCGAGACCATGCTGATGCGGCTGGTCCGCGGCGCCGGCCCTGGCGGGCTCGCGGGGATTCATCCGACACGGGCGCTGGGACCGGTCACGCTGGTGCGCCCGATGCTGGGTGTCACGCACGCGGCGTGCGAGGACGCATGCGGGCGCGCGGGCTGGGTGTGGCGCGAGGACGCGACCAACGACGACACCATGCGCCTGCGGGCGGCGATCCGGGCGACCGTCGCGCCCGAGCTACGCCGGCTTGCGCCCGGGCTTGCGGGGCGTCTGGCGCGGACTTCGGAGCTGCTGAGCGGAGCCGAAGATGTCGTCCGCGAGCGGGCGGCGGCTTTGACCGGTCAGGGCGACGAGGGGCGGGGGCGCTGGGCGTGGGCGAGGGCTGCACTTGCGAGCGAGCCCGGGGTGGTTGTGGGGTGCACGCTACGGGGGGCGCTGGTGCAGGCCGGCGTGGGGGCGGACGACGCGGCGGGCGCTCGGATCGAGCCTATCGTGCGCGCGATCCGCGAAGGTGTGGACGACATCGCGACCTTCGGGTTCGGGAATGCTCGGGTCACGGTCTCCGGCGCACATATTGAGATCTACGCAGAGTCCGGCACAGCACCGGCAACGGGAGGAACGGATGACTGAAACGCACACACCGGTCAAGGTCGTGCTGGTCGGGCATTGCCGGCCGGACCAGTTCATGCTCAAATCGGCGATCGAGAGCCTTGTACCGGGCGCCACGGTCGAGTCGGTCTCGGACAGCGACACGCTGCGGGCGGCTTCGGGCGACGCGGACCTGTTGCTCGTCAACCGCGTGCTCGACGGCGTGTTCGACGACGCGGGCGGGATCGACCTGATCGAGCGGGTCGCGGCGGGCGGGGCGCGGGCGATGCTGATCTCGAACCTGCCCGACGCGCTGGCCGAGTCGGAGACCCGCGGGGGGGTGCCCGGGTTTGGCAAGTCCGAGCTGCGGTCCGAGCGGATGCGCGAGCGGCTGCTGGCTGCGCTGGGTCGCGACGAATAGCGGTTAGGGCCCGCCGGTGTCCGCGTCGAGCGTGCGCACACGCTCGATCAACTCCTGGATCGCGGCTTCGTCCTGGTACGAGTACATCCCGATGACGCGCCGGTCCGGAGCGACGAGCAGCAGCCGGGTGGGGTGGTTGAGGCTCGGGGCGGTGACGCCGTCGGCGCGCGTGATATCGAGATCCTCGTCGGGCGAGACATCGAAACCCAGGGCGCCAACGACGCCCCACACGTGCGCGGGGTCGCCCGTGAAGAAGGCCCACCGGTCCGGGTCGGCGTCGTAGCTGCGGGCCCACATGCCCATGCGTTCGGGCGTGTCGTGGTCGCCGTCGATCGAAATGCTCAGCAGGCGGAGCCCGGTGCCCTGCGTCGCGTCCTGCACCTGGGCCATCGTCTGCGTCATACCCGGGCACCAGAGCGGGCAACTCGTGAACATGAAGTCGAGCAGCGTGTAGTGCCCGTCGAGGATCGTCTCGTCGGCGGGCGCGCCGTGCTGGTCGATCAGATCGAACTCGGGCACGACAGGTTCGTAGGGCGGTTGCTCGGCTGCGGGTGTCGCTGGCGGGCGCAGCGTGATGAGCGCAAACGTGGAGATGCCCGCGGCCAACAACGCGGTGCCGAGAACAATCACGGGGACGAGCTTGCTGGGCATGACGGAGGGTAGCGCCGGCTCAGGCGAGCGTGCGCCAGGCGGCCTCGGCGACCATCGCGATCAGCACCAGCGGCAGGTGCATGATCGACGCGATGAAGACGCCTCGCGCCCGGGCGCGGTCCCGCCTGGCAAAGAACCTCGCGCACAGCACGACGAACCCGACCCCGGTGACGCACACGATCGCGACATAGGGCAGACCCAGCAGATCCGGGGCGACCCATGCCGGGGCGAGCATCGCGGGGATCAGCAGGATCGACAGCGACAGGATCGCCCAGGCCGAGCGGGCGCCCGAGGCGTCGTTGCGTGAGAGCATGCGGAACCCACCGCGTTCGTAGTCCTCGCGGTGCAGCCAGGCGATGGCGTAGAAGTGGGGCAGCTGCCAGACGGTCATGAGCGCGAAGAGGGCCCACCCGACAGGCTCGCCGAGCGCGCCGAGCCCGGGCTCGCCCGAGACCGCGGCGGTGCCGATCAGCGGGGGCAGGGCGCCGGGGATGGTCCCGACGATCGTGTTCCACGCCGTCACCGGCTTGAGCGGCGTGTAGACGAGCACGTAGATCCCCGCGCACGCGAGGGCGACGAGCGCCGGAGCCGGCCCCCCGGTGCCCAACGCAAGGACAAGCACGCCCAGCAGCGTCGCGACGGCGCCGAACCACGCCACGTGCCCGGTGCGCAGGCGCCCCGACGGCAGCGGCCGCCCGGCCGTGCGACGCATGCGCGCGTCGCGGGATGTCTCGAGCCACATGTTCAGCGCGTTCGCCCCGCCCGAGGCGAGGGCCGTCCCGATGGTGCAGACCGTCGCGAGGAAGATCAGTCGCCCGGGCGAGAGCTCGACGCCCGCCATCGCGCCCATAAGCAGCCCGACCAGGGCCGTGATGGAGACCAGGCGGGTGATGCCGGGCTTGGTGGTCTCGATGAGCGCGCCGACGGCGGTCTGCCCGGCTTCGGCGGACGGGTCCGTGCCTGTGAAGGCCGGGTTCGGGATGGCTCGGGTCGCGTGCGACATCGGGGGGCGATTGTACGCCCCGCTCACCCCGGGTCGGGCACGACCAGATCCACCCAGACGGGGAAGTGATCCGTCGGGAACGGGCGGTCCGCGGGGGGCTGCCGCCACACGCCCGAGCGGGTCGGGGTCAGTCCCGTCGAGGGGATCACGTAGTCCACCCGGAGGCGGAACCGGGCGGTGTCGTCGGGGTCGAGCCCCTCGATCTCGATGTCGGACGTGGGGGCCGGGTCGTGGCGGACGCGGGGGCTCGACAGCAGCAGCCCGATGGGATCGTGGAGGGACGAGCCCTCGTCGGGGTCCGCGTTGAGGTCGCCGAGGATGACGAAGTGGGCGGCGGGGACGAGCCCGCCGGCGGTGCTGGTGTCGTCCACGACGTACGCCGCACCCGCCAGGTAGTCCGCCCAGAACCGGATCTCGTCGTGGTTGCGCCGTTTGTTGCGTCCCTCCGGGCCGTCGAACGCGGGCGGCGTCGGGTGCGCGCACAAGGCGTGGATGACCGCCCCCGAGGGCAGGCGGATCGGGACGTCCCAGTGCGACTTGGAGCTGAGGCGGACGGCGCCTTGGGCCTCGGCGCCGAACCACGGCTCGGGGTCGGCGTCGCCCTCGGGCGCGGTCATAGGCAGCATCGCGTTGGGCATGTACGACCAGGGCATCAGCCGGAACGTGCGCGCGTCATCGGCGAGGATCTCGAGGCGTTCATCGACGAGCAGGGCCATGGCATACTGACCCGGGAAGGTGCCGAAGCCCCAGGAGTCGCCGCCGTACGCGCGCCCGTCGGCGGTCTGTCGGCCGGGGGAGCCGTCGGGCTGGGCGCCCGGGGGTGGCGGATAGGTGTTCACGACCGCGCCCGATCGGTCCAGGTCGTGCCCTGAATGCAGCCCGGTGTTCGAGCGGCGCATGAACGTGTCGAACCGGATGGGCCGCAGCCCGGGCGCCTGGGGCACCGAGAGGTACCGCTCGACGAACCGGTCGGCATTGGAGCCGGCGGGGGCGCCCTCGGGGACATCCGTGACGCCGGGTTCGTCGTACGCGATCTCGTTGAGCAGGAGCACGTTCGGGCGGATCCGCTGGATGATCTCGGCGATGGCTTTGAGGCGCGGGTTGTCGCCCGTGAGCAGGTCCGCCGTACGGATGTCCTCGGCGTTGAAGGTCGCGACGCGGATCGCCGTGCCCTCGGCAGCGGCGGGGGACGCGAGCGTGGCGAGCGCGAGGAACGCGAGAGTCAGCAGGGTTCGGGGGATCACGGGGGTCTCCGGCATTGGTGGGCGTGGTGGGGGATTATGAGGGGACCCGGAGCCGGGATCCAACCCGCGGGCTCGCGGGGCGATGAATCGGGGAGGATGCGTGCGGCGAACCAGTTCAGGCCGATGGAATGCTCGGGCGGGGTCGGGAGTTCACTCATAAAGCGGGCCGGGGTGGTCCGCGGTACACACGCGTTCGATGAGGGTTGCTCACCAATGACACGGCTTGTGCTCGCATTTCTGCTCGTCGCGTTGGTCGCGGTCACGGTTGGGCTGGCCAAGCGGGCGGGGGGCGCGGCGGGGCCCGAGTCGTCGCTGGGCAACCGCGTGGCAGGCACGAAAGGATCGACATTGACACAGACGGTCGAGGTGAAGGTCTTCGACACCGCCGGCGAGCTCGTCGGACCGGTGCCTATGGCGAAGGTCGTGCGGACGGACGCCGAGTGGCGCGAGGTGTTGACTGAAGAGCAGTACCGGATTCTGCGCAAAGCAGGAACCGAGGCGGCGTTCTGCGGGACGCTGCTCGACAACAAGACGAATGGCGTGTATTCGTGCGCCGGGTGCGGGCTGCCCATGTTCAGCTCGGAGACGAAGTTCAAGTCCGGCACCGGGTGGCCGAGCTTTTATGCGCCGGTGTCCGAGACGAACATCGTCCGTCATGAGGACACGTCGTTCGGGATGGTCCGGACCGAAATCGAGTGCGCGCGCTGCGGCGGGCATCTCGGGCACGTCTTCAACGACGGCCCGGCTCCGACAGGCGAGCGACACTGCCTGAACAGCGAGTCGCTGAGCTTCACGGCGGTCGACGACGTGGCGAGCCTGGGCGAGGTCGCCGAGGCGGTCTTCGCGGGCGGGTGCTTCTGGTGCGTCGAGGCGGTCTTCGAGGAGATCAACGGCGTGCTGAGCGTCGAATCCGGGTACACCGGGGGCTCGGGCGTTGCGAAGTACGACCTGGTGCTGACCGGGAACACCGGGCACGCCGAGGCGGTACGGATCGTGTTCGATCCCGAGCGGGTGTCGTACGAGGACTTGCTGCGTGTGCACTTCGAGACGCACGACCCGACGACGCTCAACCGCCAGGGCGCGGATGTGGGCACGCAGTACCGAAGCGGCGTGTACTACACAAGCGAAACGCAGAACGCCACAGCAAAGGCGTACATCGAGAAGCTCACGAAGAGCGGGAAGTACGAGCGCCCGATCGTGACCGAGGTGCAGCCGCTCGACGCGTTCCACACGGCCGAGGGGCACCACCAGGACTACGTGAAGAAGAACCCGAACCAGGGATACGTCCGGGCGGTTGCCAAGCCGAAGGTCGACAAGGTGCGCAAGAACCTGCCCGAGCTGACCAAGCCCGACGGCGGGTGAAACAGAGCACCGACCCAAATAAGAACAACCCCCTCAGCCGCGCCTTCGCGCGGCTGAGGGGGTTGGAGTTTTTGGACCCGGGGCGGATCAGTGCTTAGCGGCGGCGGTGTCGCTTGTTCTTGCCGCCGTGCTTGCGACCGCCCTTGCAGCGGTGGCCGCCCTTGCACCCGCGCTTGCCGCACTTGTGGCAGTGGTGCCCGCCGTGATGCCCGTCGCCGTCGCACCCGGCCTTGCGGGCCTTGACGAACGCCCAGACGTCCTGGCAGTCGACGCGCCCGTCGCCGTTGATGTCGGCGATCGGGTCGCGGTGGTGGTACTTCCAGACGAAGATCTTGGCGTCGTGCTTGTCGACATCGCCGTCGCCGTCGAGGTCGCCCACGCACGGGGGTGTGGTGTCCTCGTCGCAGCAGATCGCCAGGCCCTGGACGACATCGCCCAGCCCGAAGACGCCGAGCCAGATGGCCTCGGTCTCGGAGCCGTTGCCGAAGGAGATCAGCTCGTCGGTCGCGACGTCGTAGCTGTAGATGGTGTCGCGCTCGCACGAGTAAGCGAGGTCGGCGGTGGTCGGGGTGGTGGTGCCCAGGTCGGTGTTGGACCCGGTGGCCAGGTCCACCTGCGTGAGCCGGCCGATGAAGTTGGGGTCGATGGTGTAGAAGACGTCGCGGGAGCGATCGTGGACGCCGTAGTCGTTGTCGCGGCCGTTGTCGGTCAGCAGGGTGAGCGTGCCGTCCATCGCCAGTGTGTAGAGCGAGCTGGTGGCGGACCCGCTGTTGATGTCGGGCGTCATGGAGACGACGAGCGAGTCGAGGGAGTCGACCCACTCGATGGTCTCGGCGTAGCCCTCGACATCGGAGCTCGCGACGAGCAGCTGGATCAGGGCGGCCCCGGTGTCCTTGTCGTACTCGACGAGGTACTGGTCGAAGTTCCCGGTGACATCGAGCTGGTAGTAGAGCCCGAGCAGGCGTCCGTCGCCGTCGCAGGTGATGGAGAACGCGCCGAAGCGGCGCCCATCGGCACGCTTGGAGACGGGCAGCCCGTGGGCGCCGATGATCTGGGACTGCGAGGCGTCGTCGAGGTCGACGCGGACCAGGTCGTTGAAGGTCACGGCGTAGACGGCTTCCTCGGCCAGGGCCGGGGTCGCGGACAACAAAGCCAGTGTCATGGCGCTTGCAAGCACACGCATTGCAACTCTCCTCTTTTGCGCCGGCGGCGCGTGTTGTTCTAAGCACCGGGGGCGGCGCGTACGATGTGGGGTGAAGGTACTCCCGCTCGCTCGCGAGCCAATCGGAACTGGGTGTTTTGTCGGGGGTTGGGCGCGCAACGGCGCGACGCTGGGGAACGTGTGACGGACGTGCCGACTGTGCGACATGCACCGGCGATGCGAGGGGGTGCGGCGGTGCAGAAACGGACTCGTGGTGGTGGGCCCGGCGCGTGCGCGGCGCTGGTCGCGTTGGGCTTGGCGCTCGTGTGCTCGGGGTGCGGCTCGACGGCGCCGACGCGGACGGGGTTCCTCGGGGACTACGAACGCCTTGGGGATGTGCGCGGCGGGGAGGAGTTTGTCTCGCCGGCCCTGGCGGGGTATCGGTCGTTCATCGTCGAGGCGGTCGAGTTCCGCGGCGAGGCAGAGGACGTGCGGGCGGACCATCGGTCCCAGCTCGCGGCGTATCTGCGCGCGCGGTGCGTGGGCGTCGTGGAGGACGCGGGGCTCACGATTGTTGAGCACGCCGGTTCGGGCGTCGGGCGCGTGCGTCTGGCGCTGACGGGCGTTCGGTCGGCGACGTGGTGGCTCAACCTCCACCCCGGGTCGAAGATCACGGGCGCGGGCACGGGCGGGGCGTCGATCGAGGCGGAGATCGTGGACTCGATCACGGGCGAGCAACTCGCCGCGGCGTCGCGGGTCGGGCGGGGGAACCAGTTCGAGCTCGACGCGTTCAGCGAACTCGATGACGTCAAGGACGTGATCGACGCGTGGGCCGAGGAGGCGTCGCGGCGCGTGAAGACTGCCGTAGAGGCCGACACGAAAGAATGAGCCGGCGGCTCGGGCACGGCGATGGGGTCACGCGGGGAGGATCGCCCCCGCGGGGTCGTCGAGGCGGAGTGCGCCGCGATCGGTGGGTGTCGTGCTGGCGTCGGTGAGGACGAGCACGCGGACGCCGCGGTCGGCGGGCCAGATCCACCCTGTTGATGCGAGCGTGAGCCGGTGGCCCGAGCCTTCGGCGGCGAGTCGGAACTCCGTGATCCGGCGCTCGCCGTCGGTCCATTCGGGCCCATCACCGGCGTCTTCGAAGAGGCGCCCGGTGGCGTTGCCGTGCTCGTCGGGCGTGATGAGCAGGGTGAGTTCATCCGGGCCGTCCGCGACGTGCTGGCAAGCGGGGCCCATCGGGATGATGCTCCCCGCGCGGGCACGCAGCACGGGCAGGTCGGCGTCGGGGTCTTCGAGCACGAACGGGCGCCATGCGCCGCTCGGCATGGGGTCCGGGCAGGGCGAGCCGGCTTCGTCCACCGACGCGCGCACCAGCAGGTCCGCCCCGAGCAGGAACGACGCGTCCGCGTCGCGCAGCGCCGGGTTCGCGGGGTCGGCGAAGAAGAGCGGGCGGCAGACGGGCGTGCCGACGGTCGCGGCTTCGTGGAAGAGCGTGTAGAAGTACGGCATCAGGCGCATACGCCGCTCGAGCGCGCGCCGTGAGGTGTTAAGGGTCTTCTCACCGAAGGACCACGGCTCGTGGTCCTTGGTGCCCTTGGCCGAATGGGCGCGCGCAAACGGGAGCATCGCCCCGATGCCCATCCAGCGGGCGAAGAGTTCGGGCGTCGCGTCGCCCATAAACCCGCCGATGTCGCACCCCGCGAAAGGCTGCCCGGAGAGCCCGAGGTTGAGGATCATCGGGATGGTCCAGCGGAGATGATCCCAGTCCGAGACGTTGTCGCCGGTCCACGTCGCGGCGTGGCGGTGCCCGCCGAGGAAGTTGGAGCGGGTGAGCACGAACGGGCGCCGATCCGGGTGCGCCGCGCGGACGCCTGCCTGGGTTGCGCGGGCCATCTGCATGCCGTAGAGGTTGTGGTATCGCTCGTGCGAGCCGGGGCCGCCGAGGTCTTCGTCGGCGTCGTGGCGGGCGTCGAACCGCATGGTGGTGGTTCCGCCGGGCGAGAAGACGGCGGGCTCGTTCATGTCCACCCAGATGCCGTCGAACGCGGAGTCCTCCGCGAATTTTACGACACGGTCGGCCCACCACGTGCGTGTTTCGGCGCGCATGAAGTCGGGGAAGACGCACAAGCCGGGCCAGACGGCGCCGCGGAAGGGCTCGCCGTCGGCGGCGCGGATCGCGTGGTTGCCCTCGACGCAGTCGCGGAAGAGTGGGTACTCCGGGTCGGCCTTGATTCCCGGATCGAGCATCCAGACAACACGGAACCCGAGGTCGTTCATCTGCGCGCCCAGCGCGGGCGGATCTGGGAATTTGTCGGCATCGAACGAGAAGACGCGGAAGCCGTCCATGTAATCGATGTCGATCCAGAACACGTCGCAGGGGAGGCGGTGCTCGCGGAAGTTGCGCGCGACCTCGAGCACCCGGGCGGCCGGGTCGTAGCTCCACCGGCTCTGCTGGAACCCGAGCGCCCAT
This sequence comes from Phycisphaeraceae bacterium, assembly GCA_021604785.1. GTDB lineage: Bacteria > Planctomycetota > Phycisphaerae > Phycisphaerales > UBA1924 > BQJQ01. The sequence goes on along the minus strand of BQJQ01000043.1, from coordinate 8,478 downwards.
TTGGGCGGCATCTCGATGGTGCCGGTGAGCTCGGCGAGCGCCTCGACGACCTGCTGGGGGTGGTCGCGTTCAATGACGACAACGCTGAACGCGGGGCCCAGCGCGCGGAAGACGATGGTGTCGCGGAGGTCGATCTCGCAGCAGTGGGTGGTGTCGGCGAGGATGCCGAAGGCGGAGCCGTCCGCGCGCACGCCGACGACCCACGGGTGGGACTGGTAGAGCCCCTCGTTGGTGTCGGTGTACCCCGGGACGTCGGCGGCCCAGCAGGCGACGGACCGCCCGTTGCGGAGGAGCGGGCCGGCCTGCTCGCCGGTGGCGTAGAGGGACGTGCCCGCGTCGATCGGGATGCGGGCGGCGTGGTACCCGCCGACCGTGTCCTTGGGGGAGGCCGCGGGGACGTGCGCAAATTCGGGCGCGGGCAGACGCGTCGGTCCGGCGTCGGAGCCGGGCACGGGTGCGCGCACGAACGCGGGGTTCGGGCCAGCGTCGCCGAAGGGGTTCGTGTGGCGGATCGTCCCGGCGTGGATCGGTTCGGACGAGGCGGGCGAGCACCACGACGCGGCGCGCTCGCGGCGTGCCTGTTCTTTCCCGTGGCGCTGGACCATCCGTGGGGCGACGGGCGGGAGTCCGGGTGTGGGGGGGAAGAACTCGCGGGCCGCTGCGGGGTCGGCGCCGCTCATCGCCAGTTCTGGGTTGGTGTCTTTGGGGGTCGTCACGGGGACGAGGGTAGGGCCGGGCTGCGCGAGATTGTTCGTGACCGGGCCGATTTGTCGCGCCGCGGGAGAGGGGCGTAAGTGCTTGTGGGTAGTTGCATTAGACGCATTTGATGTGCGGTTGCGAAGCGGAGCCTGTGATGGGCGCGCGGAACTCTGTTGAGGGGTGTGATGCAAACCTGTAGCGTGTTTGGAATGGGCGAGTTTCAGTCCCCCTGTATCGAACCAATTCGGCGAAGGCGTCGTGTCGGGACCCTGCGCGGATGTCGCGGTTTGGTGTTGTTGAATTTCTTGGCACCGGAGTGATCCCTGTGGGAAGCGGGTGTCGTTTTTTCTGGTAGGGCAACGGTCCCTTGAAAACTAACTCACGCGGCGCCGCCGGCGGTTGTTTGCCGTCGGCTTGTGCGCCCGGGGCGAGGCGTGGTGCGATCGTGGGAGGGTGTGGCCGTGGGGCCCGCCGATGAGTGAGGGAGTGATCATGACACATCGGTTGAGCGTGCTCGCGGGTTTGGTTGTCGGCTTGGGTTGGTCGGCTGGGGGGGTGAATGCGCAGGACGACGTGCGGCTCGAGCGGCTCAACCGGTTCATCGAGGGCGAGGGCGAGCCCGCGACGAATGACCTGACCAGAGTGTGGGAACTCAGCGTCGCGGGCGCGGGGTACCCGACGCAGTCTCGGCTCGATGTCGAAGGCAACCTTGTGGTGATTACGACGCCGGGGATCGGTGGCAGCGTCCGGAAGTACAAGGTGTTCGGCAACGGCGATGGCGGCTCGGTCGATGGCGGGGTGCCGGTCTCCGCGTGGCCCGGGCCGGCGCTGGTGAGCGGGGTGCCGCTGAGTTTGGCGGTGGACTACGACGGGTTTATTTACGTCGGCCAGTCGGACCTCGGGCGGCACGGGTATGTGCAGAAGCTCGCGGCGAGCGGCGGGGTGATCTGGGACTCGCCCTTGATCGACCTCGGGACGGCGCCAAGCAGCGAGGAGTACTACGGCGTCAAGGAGCTCGAGGTCACCGACGATGGCGTGCCGGTCGGCATCGCGACGACCGAGGCGATCGGGGGCGACACACGGGCGGTCGTGTTCCAGATCGATCCGTTCATCGGCGGGTACCGGTGGGAGACGCCGATCGACGGGTACCGCTGCGACGATCTCTTGGTCAGTCGGGACGGCCAGCATCTGTATTTTTCGGCCCAGCACACGAACGGGCCGGTGTCCGTGTTCAAGCTGCGTCTGGCGGACGGGAGCATCGTCCCCGGGTGGCCGCGGGGGACGGGCGGGTCGCACACGCGGAATGCGATCACCGAGGCGCCGAACGGGGACATCGTGGTCGTCGCGGGCAGCTTCGGCGGGAGCGGGTCGCCCACGTACACGCGGTTCGACGCGTCTGAGGATTTCGCAAGCGCCACGCGGACGTACTCCGGCGTGAGCAACGGCGAGTTCACGGACTGCGCGGTTGCGCGGGACGGCTCGGTCTTCCTGGCGGGGCGGGGCGGGAACGCGAACGAGGCCCAGAAGTTCTTCGCGAAGTACACCGCGGACGACACGCTCGCGTGGTTCTACGACGCGCCCTCGAACGATGATTATGACGGGGACATCCTGCCGTTCACGGGCCCGTTTGTCGAGTTGGATTTCTGCGGCGACGCGTACGGGCTCTCGCTCGCGGGGAACGGGGACTCGTGGGCCGCGAAGTTTGACGGGGAGGCGGGGCTCTCGGCGGACAACCCGGAGATCACGACGTTTGCGCACTCCCCGTCATTCTCGCACATCCGGCCCAGCGGGCTCCTGGTGGATCCGGGGCTGAACGTGTACGCGATCGGCGCGAACGCGAGCGATCAGCACGTCGACCCGGGGGACCTGCTGGTCCTCAAGTTTCAGCAGCCGAACCCGTACATGCCTACCTCGGCGATGGCGTGCCCGAACTTCACGGTCGAGAACCGGAGCGTGTGGGCGCCGGGCACGGGGTCGATCGACCTCTCGGAGAGCTACGCGGTGCTGCCGCCGGAGTTGCAGAACATCGGGTTCGACTTCGGGGGCGAGGTTGACACGTTCTTGTTCGGGAGCTTTGGCGGCGGGATCGACTTCAACGTGAACTTCAACCCGAGGGTCGGGTACCGGGCGTATGCCGACGGCGGGACGGCGGACCTGCACGCGCCGGTTGATGTCACGTGGCACGTCCCGGCGCAGATCTCGGTGTTTGCAAACACGGGCGTCACCGTCACGAGCGAGTACGCGGTGAACCCCTCGGCACGCCTGACGACGTGCGTGAAGCCGGACTTCGACGCCGGGCTGACCGGGTCGCTGGACGCGGGTGTGTACATCCGTGCGTTCGCGACGCTGTTCAGCCAGAACGTGCTCAATCAGGCGCTCATCGACGAGGCGGTGCAGATCGTTGAGGATTTCCTGCCCTACCTGAGCGTGGGGTGGTGGCTCGGGACGGGCGACCTGCTGGGCGACGACGCGCAGTGGATCACCAAGGAGGACCCGTTCGGGCTGTTCAAGGTCGAGGTGCGGGTGCCGCAGCTGGAGCAGCAGGCGGTGTACGACGCGGGCACCGGGGAGTTCTCGGCGGTCGCGCGGGACCGGTTCTTCATCAGCAGCGCGAACATCACCGAGATCATCATGGCGTTGATCCCGGACAGCGTGCCCCTGCCGCCGACGAGTGTGGGCGAAGAGTTCTGCTCGAATGGGTTTTGTTTCTCGTTCTGCGCGCGCATCATTCAGTACTACCTGCTTTTGAATATGGAGTTCGTGCAGGACGTGACGGTCTCGGATCTCGACCCGTGGGTTCGGTATGACTTCTCCGACGGGCGTGCGGCGGTCGTGCAGCGGCTGAGTGATGACCTGTCGTTCCAGATGCCCGAGACGTCGTCGGAAATCATCATCACGCCGACGGTGTTCATGCGCACGAAGATGGACAACCTGACGTGCCTGGACTTCATCCCGGGACAGCGGTTCGAGCTGCTCGGTGCCGGGGTGTCGGCGGGGTACAAGAGCTGGACGCTGTTTGATGCGAGCATCTGCCTGGGGTGCTTCGAGAACGACTTCCCGAGCCTTGGGCAGGTGACGATCTTCGACGCGGACGCGTGGGATCTGAACCTCCCGCTGGGCGTGAACACGACGACCGGGGAGAACGGCATCTGTCTGGCCCCCTTCGTGGTGACGGGCATCGAGCCGGACGAGCCGGAGCTTGTCGGGCTCAGCCGTGGCTCGCTCGGGTTGATTCTGTACGACCAGACGCAGCCGACGGTCACGAATTTCAACCTCGTCGCGAACCGTTCGAGCAAGCTGCTGCTGTACGGCGACAACCTCCTGCCGACGAGCAGCCCCGATGCCAGCAAGGTGATGATCAGCCTGCAGGGCGTCACCGAGGAGCTCCCTTCGACGTGGCTCAACCTGAACACGATGCTCGTCGAGATCCCGAACCGGTTCCGGTTGGTCCCGGGCGTGGCGCGGGTGTGGGTGGAGAACACGAACGGATGTTCGCCGACGGTGGACCTCCCGATCGAGTACCCCGTGCCGTTCCTGGACACGGTCAACCCGAACCTCTGGGCGGCGGACCCGGACCTGCTGGATCTGCCGGTCGCGGTGCTTGATGGGCTGACGCCGCTGCACACGGACAGCTTCATCGCGCGGCGCGACTACTGGATCAAGATGCGCAACGATCTGTGGAACACGTCCACGACCGCGGATCTTGACGGAACGACGCTGGCGAATCTTGACACGGACAACGACGGCGTCGTCGAGGCGCACGAGTACTTCGTTGAGTTCGATTTCAACCAGCTGCCCGCGTTCCCCGCGGTGCATTTCGGCGGGGCGGCGCTCGCCCGGTTCGGGCAGCCGGTGGACAACGGGATCTACAACGCGCGGCTGCGGCAGGACAATTACGACCTGCCGCGGATCGTGCCCGTCGTGGTCTGCAACCCCGGGCCGGGCGGGGGCATGAGCCTGGCGAAGGATCTTGCGATCGCGGCGCCCGCGCCCTTCGCGCAGAGCGTTGAGCCGGCTCAGGTCGAGCCCGGCGGCGCGGGCATCCCTTTCTCGGACGACGGGACCTTCGAGCTCGCGGTCTTCGGGCCGGCGCACGTGCCCTACATGCCGGGTTTCGAGGAGGAGAAGCGGGGGAACTTCAACCGCGACTCGGTGGTCTGGTTCGGCGGAACGTACGACGCAGGCGCGAACGAGATGGTCGGGGGCATCCCGCTCGAGACCGACTTCGTGCATTCGGGGTCGCTGCGTGCGAGGGTGCCGCTTCCCTTTATTCAGCACGCCGCAAACGTCGAGATCCGCGTCTTCACACCCGCCAACGGCACGGAGTACTTCGAGGAGATCCGCGACGACACCGACGGCGACGGAGACCCGGACGACATCGTGTTCCAGGGGTTCGTGCCCAGCGGCGGGGCGTCGTCGCCGATCGTGCTCGAAGTGGACTTCTTCGAGCCGGTGCTGCTCGGGCTCGGTTCGCCCGAGATCGAGGCGCGGAACCCGGTGTTCGACCTTGTGAGCATCGATCCGAACCTGCCGTACTTCAACTTCACCGTGCTGGGCGAGTATTTCCGGGATGGTGCCATCGTGCTGGTGGACGGGACGCCGCGGGAGACGATGTTCGTGTCGCGGGAAGTTCTGCGGTGCAAGCTGCTGCCGAGCGACGTGCGAACGGCGGGTGCCCGAGAGATCTCGGTGCTCAACCCGGGGCTCAACGGCGATACGACGGACACGCGCGATCTGCTGATCGTGCCTCGGACCGACGAGCGACCGATGAATCTTGGTGCGAAGGGGGTGGGGCCGTGAATTGCTCGACAGCTTCCATGATTGGTGCGTTGGCGGTCTTTGCTCCGTGTGTGATCGCGGGCGTGGGTGTGCCCGACCCGCACGAGCGTGCGCCACGCGGGTACGCGTTGGAAGATTCGGGGGTCGATCCCGCCGATACGGCCGGCAGCACGGCGCCGTGCGGCGGGGTGTTTGCGCGGCGGTTCGAGTTCGCCGTGGGCGACCCGGTCGGGTTCGTGTCCTTCTCGGCGGTCGTCACGGCCGAGATGCAGGACCTGAACGGCGACGGGGTCATCCAGGCGGACGCCGGGTTCTACGGCCCGTACGCCGGCCCGTCCGAGGTGCTCAACCTCACGATCGAGTTCTACACCGAGAACTGCTGCGAGGACCCCGCGTTGCTGGCGTCGTACCAGAACATCACCGACTCGGTGATCGCGTACCCGTACCTCTACTTTGAGTGGCTCATCGGAGCCCCGGAGCTCGATTCGTGGGACCTGGGCGCGGACCCCGGCGTGTTCTGCTTCGGCGGGCCCGCCGTGACGGCTGTCGATGGCTCGTACTTCTGGAACCGGGAGAGCCCGACGGAGTTTGGGTTGTTCGGGTGGCCGACCCGGGCCGAGCCCGGGGACAGGCTTGCCGATGGTGGCGAGGTTGTCTCGGAGGTTCAGGCGGGCGGGTTTCACGGCTTCGCGGGGACGCTGAGCTTCTTCAAGCGTGCGTTTTACGACCCGGATTCTTCACCGAATTTTGAGCTGATCATCGTCGACAACGCGGACCCCGAGAATCCCCGGGAGGTGGCGACGCTTCCATACCTGTTTGAGGATGTCGCATCCGTGTCGATCGACGGCGAGCTCATGCTGGTTGTCACCATCGAGCAGTTTACTTACTTCGAGAGCCGATTCCGCCTGTATGACATTTCCGATCCGAGTGCCCCGCAGCAGAGGGGTGGGTTTGGACTCCCGTTCCACAGCGTCTCTGAAGTGATCGGGGATCATGTGTACACCGGATGGATCGAATTCCAGGTTCGTGGGGCAGGCGTCGAGGGGACGCCGCTCCTGGGAGCGGCGCCGACGCTGTACTACGACGGATTCAGGGGCGACGTCTCCGAGGCGGGGGACCACGTCTACATGAACGAAGCCTTCGGTGGGCCGATTCGGATCTTTGATGTGTCGGACCCGAGCGCCCCGTTCGAAGCCGGGACGATGCCGTCGTCCGAGATCAGCGCGGTCGTGGGGTCCACCCTGTACGTGCAGGACTCGGACCCGTTGATCGATGGCGTCGATGTCTACGACGTCTCGACCCCCGCGACGCCGGCGTACGTGCGGACACTCCCGCTGTCGTCCCCGGCGAGGCAGTTCACGGTTGTCGGCGACCGGCTCGACGTGCTCTCGGGGGCCGAGGTGCTCTCGTTCGATGTCTCGGACAGCAGCGATCCCGTGTTGATCATGACGACGGCTTTGCCCGTGAGCCCCGGCGCTGCGGTGTTGCTCGGGCCGTACGTCGCGTTCTCGACACCCGGCGGGCAGCAAACGATCGTGTCGTCTTCCGAGCGCGCGATCGAGCCAACACCCGGGCAGGCACACGACGGCACCGTGGTTGGCGGGTATGCATACGTGGCGGACGGGGACCAGGGGTTGGCCCTTCTTGATGTGCGCGATCACACGAACCCGGAGTACCTGAGTTCGATGGTGTTGCCCGGGGACGCGGTAGACGCCGCGAGCCGGGGGCCGTTCGTGTTCGCGACGTACGCGGGCGCCGCATCGGGCGTCGCGGCGGTTGACGCGAGTTCGCCTTGGGCGCCGACGGTGACGGGCATGGTCGATCTCGACGAGGTCGGGGGCATGGCCGCGGACGGCGACCGGGTGTTCGTGGGCGCCGGGTCAACGGAGGGGTACCGCGTTGTTGCGGTGGGCGCTTCGCGGACCGGGGCGCCCGAGATTCTCGGCGAAGCCGCAGCGATCGGCGACGAGACGTGTGCGCTTGCCGTTGCCGATGGCGTGCTGTACTTCGCCGAGGGCCTGGGCGGGGACACGGTGCAGGTGTTCGACGTGGCCGACGCTTGGGCGCCCGCATTGCTGACGGCGTTCCAGATCGGGCACGCGCCGACCGCCGTGTGGGCCGAGGGCGGTGTGCTCTATGTTCTGGTCACGGCTCTGAGCCCGTCCGAGCCCGATGTCGTGTACTGCTACGACGTCACGGTGCCGACGAACCCGGTTCAGCTGAGCACGCTGGAACTCGCGGAATTCATCACGGATCTGGATGTCCGCGGCGGCCGGCTCTTCGCCCTGGGCGGGGTTTCGGGCGAGGCGATCCACGCCGTGGACGTGTCGCAGCCGTGCTCGCCGCGGATCGTGGGCGTGCGTGAGGGGCAGGTCGGGCAGGCCGCAGGCGGGTTGTTCCGCACCGGCGCAGCCCTGCTGCGCGGCGCGGGGAGCGCCGGGGTTGCCGTCTCGGAAGTCGCGAGTGTCTTTGACGGCCCGGACACCGACTCCAACGGCGTGCCGGACGCGTGCGAGCCCGTGCAGAACCTGACGACGGGCACCGGGTACGCCTCGATCCAGACAGCTCTGGACGGCTCCGTCGAGGGCCACAGCCTGATGCTGGACCCGGGTGTGTATGTCGCGGACGACCTCACGCTTCCCGCGGGGGTCGATCTCACTTTCGTCGGGTGCGGCCCCACCCGCACGCTCATCAACAGCGGCGGCGAATCCGACCCCGAGCCGATTCTCGACCTTCGCGGCACCGGGCAAACCACTGCGACGCTCATCGAGGGCATGACGCTGTACAACGGCGTGAACAGCGATGCTGGAGGCGGCGGCGCGGTCATTATGTCGGACGTCTCACCTGTGGTCCGTGACGTTCACTTCGTGAACAACTCGGGCCCGGGTGGGGGCTCCGGGGTGGCTCACATGTACATGCGCGGGACTGGCACGCCGGTGATCGACCGCTGCGTCTTTGTTGGCGGCTCGAACGCGTACGACGCGGTCAACGCGCACGGGG
>BQJQ01000042.1 GCA_021604785.1 Phycisphaeraceae bacterium | reverse complement strand
CGGACGCCGGGCGTCCCTCGAGCCCGGGCATCGCGGCGCCGAAGACCAGCGACGGGCGCGCCGGCGGGGCGACCGGGCTGACGCGGTCGAACAGGATGAGGTCGAACCCGCCGACGGCGTTCGCGAGGCGCTCGTAAGTGGTCGCCGAGACGGTGCGGAGTTGGCGGGTCGGGTACTCCGCGAGCACGTCCGCGAGGAACGGGTCGGGGGTCGGGGCGCCCTCGGGGCCGGGGGCGACGAGGAGGATCGCGGGTCGGCGCGCGGGGGGGACGACGAGCGAGGCGCGGTTGTCCGCCGTCAGTTGGTCGTCGCGCTCGATGCGGGCCTCGATCACCGCGGCGTCGGGCAGGCGGAGCTGGAACGTCCGCCCGGCTTCGCCCGGGACGCCCTCGGCGGCGCCGGGGACGCGGATCGCGACCCGCTCGGCTTCGGAGCCGTCGATGCGGATTGCGACGGGCGCCGCGACGCGGTCGGTCGAGGCGTTGGCGAGCCCGACGTACAGGCGCACGAGGGCGGGGTCTGCGCGGTCGCGGGCGCCGGAGATTGAGACGATGCCGACGTTGTCGGGCGGGGGGGCGCCGTCGGCGGGGCCGAGGCGCTCGTAGCGGACCTCGGCGCCGCGGAGGGCGAAGCGTTGGCCCGCGAGCGAGCCGCCGTCCGAGAGCACGACGACGAGCACCGGCTCGGGCTCTTCGTCCTCGGTCGTGGTTGGCGGGGCGAGGGCCTCGACGAGCTCGAACGCGGCGCGGGGGTCGGCGCCCTGGTCTGTCTGGGAGACGCCCGCGAGCTGGCGCCGGACCTCGGCGCTGGTGCGCGCGGGGCGCCCGGTGAGGCTCGGCGTCTGCGCGTAGGTGACCACGGTGATCTCAGGCCCGGCCCCGCTTGTGAACCCGTCGGCAAGCTCGGCGGCCCGATCGATCGCCCGCTCCAGGCGCGTCGGCCCGCCCGGCTCGTCGCGGACGGCCATCGACGCGGACCGGTCGATGACCAGGAACACGCGCCCGCCGGTCGCGATCGTGCCCTCGATCGTGGGCCGCCCCAGCGCCAGCACGAATAGCGCCAGGATGAGAAGGTGCAGCAGCAGCAGCCACGACGGGCGCAAGAACCGGAACGGAACGTTCACCTGCAAATCGCGGATGGCCTGCTCCCAGAGCATGGTCGATCCGACCCGCACCGGGCGGCGCCGGAGCTTGAGCAGGTAGAACGCGATGAGCACCGGCGCCGCGATCGCTCCGGCGGTGATGGCCGCGAACGGGGTGAGGAACGTCACGCCCCCGGCTCCGCGGGGTCCGCCGACTCGGGCATGGTGACCGGGCCGCGATAGCCCTTGGCGAAGACGTAGGTTTCGCGCGACACCTCACGCGACGCCCGAGGCTTGAACTGCCCCGCCTCGGTGAACAACGCCCGCGTTTCGGCGACCAGCTCGGGCATCTCCGCGCCCTCGAACACCTTCATCGTCAGGTTCCCCTTGGGCGCGATCAGCCCGGGCAGACGCTCGAGGATCGCCCGGCACAGGCGGACGGACCGGAAGTCGTCGCCTGCGCCGGTCGTGTTGGGCGCCATGTCGGAGATGACCACCTTGAAGCGCCCGCAGACCGTGTCGGTCAGCAGCGACGGGTCGGTCGTGGTCAGGTCGCCCACGAGTGTGCGCACGTTCTCGGGCATGGGGTGATCGACGGGCTTGAGGTCGATACCGACGACGCGCCCCTTGGGCCCGACGAGCTCCGCCGCCGCCTGCAGCCACGAGCCCGGCGCGCACCCGAGGTCGAGCACCCAGTCGCCCTTGCGGACGAGCTTCTTCTTCTCGTTGATCTCGAGCAGCTTGTACGCGCTGCGGGCGACGTACCCCTCGCGCTTCGCCTGGTGGAAGTACCCGTCGTGGAGCTTGCGGACGCGGGGCATGGGCGACGTTAGGGGTGTGGGGCCACGCCGTGCGCCGGTGCTGCTCTTGGACCTGTCGAATCGATCATCGTGCCACTGACCTGTCTTCGGGTCAGTGCTCCGGGGTGGGCAGGAAACCGGCACTGACCCGAAGACGGGTCAGTGGCACGCGACCCCGGTTCCATCCGTTCAACGAGAACCTAGTGCGGCACTTCCTTCACCGCGTTCCGGTTCCATGCGGGCACGCGGACGACGATCGGCTCGCCCTCCTTGGACTCGATGATGCACTGGCAGCTCAGGCGGGAGTTGATCTGGATGCCCGGGGCCTCTTCTACGCGGTCCTCCTCCTCCTCGGTCGCCTCGGCGAGCCGGTCCATGCCGCCCTCGACGTAGCAATGGCAGGTGGAGCAGGCGCAGACGCCGCCGCAGGCGTGCTCGATGTTGATCCCTGCGCTCAGAGCCGCCGAGAGCAGGTGCTGGCCCTTGGCGGCCATCACCTCGCGCTCGGGCTTGTCCGAGTCGGTCAGCGACTCGGGGTCCTCGAGGATGAACTTCACGGGGATGTCCTTGGGCCCGTGGTCGTGGTCGTCTTCGTGCATGTGCATGGGGGGCTCCGAGGCTGCGAGCTCGCTTGGCGGGGTCGAGAAGGACTCTAGGGTGATATCTCCCGGCGGATCGCGTGCCGCTAGAGTTGGGCCCGTGACGCCCTCAGACGCCAGCACGCCCGCCTCTGCACCCACGCTCGACGTGTCCGTGGTCGCGCCCGCGCACAACGAGGAGGGGAACATCGCCGAGCTGATCGGGCAGGTCGGGGCGGCGTTGGAGGGGTCCGGGCATTCGTTCGAGTTCGTGATCGTGGACGACGCCTCGACCGACGCGACCGTCGCCCGCGCCACCGACGAGATGGCGGCCCGCCCGTGGGTCCGCGTGATCTCGCTCCCGACGCCCGCGGCAGGCGGGGGCAACGGGCAGTCCGCAGCCTTCAAGGTCGGGTTCGCCCGCGCCCGCGGGCGCCTGATCGCCGTTCTCGACGCCGACCTGCAGAACGACCCGGCGGACCTCCCCGCGATGATCGCCGAGCTCGAGCGCACCGGGGCGGACTTTGTCCAGGGCGATCGGTCGCGGGCGCGGGCGGACAACTGGGCCCGCAAGCAGACGTCCATGATCGGGCGCCTGTTCCGGCGGATGATCCTGGGCGACACGATCCGCGACACGGGGTGCTCGCTGCGGGTGATGAAGCGGGAGATCGCGCTGCGCCTGCCGCTCGAATTCAAGGGCATGCACCGGTTCATCCCCGCCACGGCGAGGCACCTTGGGTACACCGTCGTCGAGATGCCCGTGAACCACCGGGAGCGCCACGCGGGCGAGACCAAGTACGGCAGCATGGGCATCACCAAGCGGGCCCTGCCCGGGCTGGTTGACTGCTTCGCCGTGCGGTACATGCGGAATCGGCGTCGGACGCCCGGGGCTCCCGTCGAGGTTCGTCATGCCGATGCGTTGCCCGCGGGGACGGTGACGGTCGAGCGGGTGGTCGAACAGCCGGTCGAGGCGGACGCGTGAAGGCGGGCCCGATCGTTGCGATGGTGGCTTTGGTGGCGGTGGGCATGTGGCTGGTGCTCCAGCCGGCGCTGTCGCGCGACAAAGCGGACCTGATCATCCGCATCGGCGCCGAAGAGCTGCGCGCGGTGCAGGCGTCCGAAGCGACGATCGTGATTCCGGAAGATGGCGGGCTGGTCGAGGGCCCGCTCCGCGCGACGTACGAGTTTCTTGAGCCGCCCGAGCTGGCGGAACTCGGGCCGGTCACGAGCGCGGAACTGGATCAGATCATCGACGAGCGGGTCATGGCGTGGCAGGAGCGGAACGCGTTCGAGCGGACGCTGCTCGGGTTCTTCAACATCACGGGCTGGACGAATTTCGTCTGGGTCGCGGTGGGGCTGGCGGGGCAGGGCGCCTTCTTCGGGCGGATGTTCGTGCAGTGGATCGTCTCGGAGAAATCGGGCAAGAGCCAAGTGCCCGAGCTGTTCTGGTGGTTCAGCTTCCTCGGCGGCGTCTGCCTGTTCACGTACTTCGTCTGGCGTGTGGACGTGGTCGGCGTGCTCGGTCAATCGACGGGGATCGTGATCTACGCGCGCAATCTCCGGCTGATCCACAAGCAGAAGCGACGCGAGCAGCGAGCCGGGGCGATCGGGGGCGAGCCCCAGCCCGGGGCGGCGCCGTCCGTGCCCGAAGCGGGTTCCGATGGCGAGGGGGCGGCGTCCGCGCCGGCCCGCCCGGGGCCGTAGACTCGCACGCATGAAGGTCTACCTGGACAACGAGCCGCTGGACGTGCCCGCCGAGGGCGTGCGAGGGGCGATCGCCGCGGCCAAGGCGGACGCCCAGGGTCGCGGGCGGATCGTCGTCGAGGTGCAGGCCGACGGAGCGCCCGCGCCGGCGGGCCTCATCGAGGACCCACCCGAGGACGACGCGGGGGTCACGGAACTTCGGTTCTTGTCCGCTTCGCCCGGCCCGTTCGTGCGCGAGACGTTGATCGAGGCGTCCGGCGCACTCGAAGCGGCGCAGGCGGACCAGACGGCGGCGGCCGAGCGGATTCAGAGCGGGTCGGTGTCCGACGCGATCGAGCCGCTGCAGCAGGTGCTCGCGCTGTGGTCGATTGTACGGGACGTGGTGGAGCGGTCGGGCGCGCTGCTGGGCGTCGATGTCGGCGCGGTCGAGGCGGCGGGCGAGGACGGCGGGGACACGATCACGGGCGAGGCGTGCATCAACGAGCTGGCCGAGCGGTTGGTCGAGCTCAAGACGGCGGTCGCGAGCGAGGACTGGGCGGGCGTGTCGGACGTGCTGGCATACGAGATGGGCGGGCTGGCGGACCGGTGGCGGGTGCTGCTCGACCAGCTGGCGCGCGAGGCGGTCGAGCCGCGCTGAGCGCGGCCCACAGGAGAACGGTCGCCCTTGGGTGACGCACCAGGACAGGTCGGTCGTACGCAAGACACGGCGGGCGAAACACCCGGAGCCGCGGTCGATGCGCTGATGGACCGCGCCCAGGCGGCGCTCGAGAAGACGGCGTACTTCGAGGCGGCGTCGCTCGCGTCCGAGGGGCTGATGCGGGCCCGCGGGGCGGATGACTTTGCCCGCATGGCGCGGATCTGCATGCCCCTGCTCGAGGCGCGGCGGCAGATCCGCCAGTCGGCCGAGGAGGGCGGGCGGGTGGTGCTGGTGCGCTCGGAGAAGGACGTGCCGCGGCCCGTGGACGCGGGGTGCTACTTGCTCCAGCCGCCGATGATCGGGCTTGATGGGCGCCGGCTGCGCGAGATCGCGTTCGAGCACGGGGTCAGCGTGTTCGTGCTGGTGCGCGAGCCTTTGACCAACGACGGGCGGTGGCCCATCGTGGGGGTGGGGGATCTGGTGACGCGGGCGCGGATCGCGCCGCCCGAGCCGCTGGAGGTCGTGAAGGGCACGCCGACGCGCGACGGGTGGGACAAGGCGCCCGATCTGTCGTGGTTCGTGGCGGCGGGCGAGGCGCTGGGCGACGCGGCGATCGCGGACGCGGAGCGCGCGGCGGAGGACGACCCGCCGGCGTACCTGGTGGACGACCTGCTCGAACGTCTCGGGGGGGCGCCGCACCATGAGAAGCTGCACCAGCGTCTCGAGCGTGCGTGCCGCGAGGCGGCGGACGAGCCGGTGCCGACGACGCCTCGCCGGCGCCCGATCGTGTACGACCCGTATTCGTTCTGAGTGGGCTGGTTCTGAGCGGGCGCAAAGAAAAACCACCGTCCCACGCATGGGATCGATGGCGGTGATGTCGTCGTGGTGGCGCCGAAGGCGGTTCAGTAGTCGTAGTTGTCGTACCGGTCGTCGTAGCGGTCGCGGGCGCGTTTGTCCTTGCGCTCGTTCTGATCGCCGATGACCGCGCCGCCCACGCCGCCGGCGACGGCGCCGATGATGGCGCCCTTGCCCGCGTCGCCCGAGAGCGACCCGATCGCGAGCCCGCCCAAGGCGCCGAGCCCGGCGCCCGAGACGGCGCCCTCGCCGGCGTTGCTGCACGCCGAGGTGCCCAGGAGTGTCGCGGTCGCGAGCGTGCCGGCGATGGTCAGGCGGGCGGCTCGTCCGATGGTGTTGGTCTTGCGTTGCATGGTCAGCCTCCTCTTTCGCGGGCTCGCTCTGCGGCGGCCCGGTTCCGGGGGAATACCGCGTGGTCGGGGTGCTCCCTGACAGAGAATACGCCCGGGACGGCGATATTGTTCGCTCTTACTAACTTTTGGCCACCCGAATGGGCGATTCCCGGCCCGATTCTGCGGCCCGAGGGGCCGTACAGCGGTCCAGGGGGTTTAGTTCCAGCTCAGGCCCTTGGGCCAGGCCTCGGGGTGCTGGGCCCGGGCCTGACGGATGATCGATTCGAGGTCCTCGAGGGCGCCGCGGACGAGGTCTACCCGCCTGGCGAGTTCGGGCTCGGAGAGCAGTTGATACCGCGTCGCCGGCTCGGTGACCAGGGCGAAGGAGATCAGCTCGATCAGGGCCGTCGAGGGGACGTCCTCGTTGCGCACGTACTCGAGCATCTGGTCGGCGACGGAGAGCTCGCGGAGGTCGCCCTCGGTCAGCTCGCCCTCGATCCACGTCCGCATCTGGTCGATCGCGAACCCGGTCTCGGGCTCGACGACCTGGTTCGACCCGAGCGGCTCGAGCATCGCGGTGCGGTACATGCGCATCTCGTCGGGCTTGTGCTCGCTCGCGACCTTCGCCCGGCAGACGCCCTGGAGGAGGATGTTGTACCGCCCCTTGGGGAGGCGCTCGTGCTGGACGATCTGCCCGATGCAGACGGCGTGGCGGATGGGTGGGTTGGCGTGGTACTCCTGCTTCCACTTCTCGCCGGCGAAGACGGCCATCGCGATCTGGCCCGAGCCGTCGAGCGCCTCGTCGATCATCTGGCGGTAGCGCGGCTCGAAGATGTGCAGCGGCATCACCTGCTGGGGCAGCAGCACCACCGAGTCCAGCGGGAAGAGCGGGATCGGCTTGCCGAAGTTCACCCGGATGGTGGTTTCGTCATCCATTGCTGGCCGATTCTAGGGCGCCACCGGGCGACCCAACGCGCTCAGTGGGAGGCGTCAAGAAACGCGTCCTGCACCGTGCCGAACTCGGCGGCCATGACCGGGGCGCGAGACATGTTGGTGAGCACCGCAAAGACGAGATTCTCGTTCGGGTAGATCACGAGCCAGCAAGAGATGCCCACACCACCGCCGGGCTGATGCACGACCATTCGGGCTTCGTCGTCATGATCGACACGGAACCCGAGCGCGTAGCCCGAATCGGCATCGGCGTCCGCATCGGGTGCCCAGAGTTTGTCAACCGTCTGGGGTTTGAGGAGCTTGCCATCGAGCAAGGCCGATCCGAAGCGAACGAGGTCTTCAGCCGTTGAGAGGTAGCCCGCGCCCGGGCGTTTGTAGCTTGGGTCGTAGGTCGGCGCATTGACGATGGCGCCGGCCTCGTCCTGCTCGTAGAAGCGTGTCCTGTGCGGCGTGATCACGGCCGGGTTCAGCGGTGCGGTCGCGGTCATGCCCGCGGGTTCGATCACTCGATTGCGGATGATGGTATCGAAGGAGGTCTCCGCGGCGCGCTCCATCGCGAGCCCGATGAGGGTAAAGGTACCAGTCGCGTAGGCCTGCACGGTGCCAGGCTCATGCAAAAGGCGCTCGGCGCGGAGCACGGCGTACGCATCGGTGATGGTGCTGTAGTGTTCTGTGGTGAAGCGGCGAGCGCTGGCGAGATCGTCGGACAACCCGCTCGTGTGCGTCGCGATCTGCCGGATGGTGACACCCCGCCCGGGGTAAGGGAACTCGTCCACGTACTGCTCGATCGGGGCGTCGAGGTCCAGTGACGCTTCCTCGGCCATGGCGGCCGCTGCGGACATGGTGAGGGACTTCGTGATGCTCCCGATGCCGAACCGTGTCTGGGTGGTGACGGGCGAGCCGAGCTCGATGTCGGCGAACCCGAACCCTTCGGACCAGACCACCTCCCCGTCGTATGCGACGGCGATCTGGACCCCCGGCACGCCGCCGCGGTCGATCAGCGTGTGCGTTGCCTGACGAGCGAGGTGGATCGCCGGTGCAAAGTCCGGCGTGGGGGCGCCGAGGGTTTGAAACACAGCGCAGCAAAGGACTGCGCTCGGGGTCAGCAAGCGGGCGGCGTGTTGAGGCACGGCGAGTCTCCTTGTGGACTCCATACGCCTTCAAGCGTGGGCATGTTGCCCCTATTGGTGCGGGACGGTCCCCGCGTCCGCGTGGATGCGTGAACGGATCCCGCCCCGCCCGCGCCAGTTGGTGGTGATGCGCATCCACGTGGGTTTCATGAGGGCGTTGAGGTCATCGCGGATCTGGTGCGTGACGGCCTCGTAGAAAATCCCCTCATCACGGAACGAGTGGAAGTAGATCTTGAGGCTCTTCAATTCCACGCAGACGCCGCCGTCCTTGGCCGCGCGGGGCTGGAACAACACCGTCACCTCGCCGAAGTCCGGGTGCCCGGTCTTGGGGCAGACGGACGTGAACTCCTCGGCGACGTGCTCGATGACGAGCGGCGCGTCGGTGGGGGTGGGGAAGGCTTCGAGGAGTGTGGGGTCGGGCATGCGCGGGCTCGGGTGCGTGGTGGTGGTTACGGGTAGTCCTGGCGTGTGCCTCGGATCATGACGTCGCAGAGGTGGACGCCCGCGGGCTGGGCGCAGATGAACGCGATGGTGCGGGCGATGTCGTCGGGCTCGAGGACCGGGGCGAATTTCTCCATCAGCTCGCCGAAGGACTTCTCGTCGTACCCCGCGACCGCCTGGAACTCTGTCTTGACGATCCCCGGCTCGATGAGCGAGACGCGGACGCCCTTGGGCCCGAGCTCGCGGCGCTGGGCCTCGGCGAGCGAGTTCACGGCGAACTTGGTCGCGCCGTACATCGAGCTGAACGGGGATATGTGGCGCCCGACGTTGGACCCGAGCACGACGATGTCGCGGGGCTTGCCGGGCCAGGTCTCGGCGGCGGCCGAGGCGACCATCCGCTCGCCGGCTTCGCGCATCAGGCGGGCGGCGCCGAGCAGGTTCGTCTGGACCATATCCTCCCACTGGGCCATGTCCGAGGTCATGATCGAGCCGGCGAGCCCGCGGCCGGCGTTCACGACGACCAGGTCCGCTTGGTGCCCGAAGTGGTCCTTGGCCCGGTCCATGAGCCGGTGGATGGTGGTGAGCTGGGCGGCATCGCCGGCGAGGGTGATCAGGGCCTCGCGGCCGAGCTCGGCGTTGACAGTCTCGGCCAACTTGTGGAGGGGGGCCTCGCGCCGGGCGTTGACGACGGCGGACCCGCCGCGCCGGGCGATATCCGCGGCGATCGAGCGTCCGATGCCGGCGCTGGCGCCGGTGACGACGGCGATCCGACCGGCGAGCGAGGTGTCCATGGGGGTCTCCGGGCGTGGACCGGGCGATGCTAGCCGCCTGGCGGGGGGGCCCGGGCCCGTGAACCGTTCCTCTTGGGGCGCAAAACGTTCCGGGCCCGAACCCGGGCGAGCCGAATAAGGTAGAGTCGAGAGGGCGGGCGGGTGTCCGGTCCTCGTTCGTTGTCGAGATACCAGGCGCCCGGGGGTCCGGTCGCGAGTCAGGAAGGCCCGATGCGCACGCTCAGAGCAGGACGACAGATCGCCGCGGTTGGAGCGCTGGCGGGGGCCATGGCGCTCTCGGGGTGCAACAACACGCGCACCGGGGCCAACGGCGGGACCAACGCCGGGGGTGTGCGGGCCAACATCGCGACGACCCGCGAGCAGCGGGCCGAGCAGAGCCTCGAGCGGGGCGAGCAGCTCGAAGCCTCGGGCGACATCGACGCGGCGCTGGCGGAATTTGAGCGTGCGATCGCGATCAACCCCGAGCTGACGCCGGCCTACATCAAGGCGGGCGACATCTACCGCAACCGCAAGGAATACGAGATGGCCGAGTCGCGCTACGGGCGCGCGGCCGAGCTCGAGCCCGCGAACTTCGACGCGCAGTACCTTCACGGGCTGGTGCTCCAGCTCATGGGGCGGGTACACGAATCCGTCCGGGCGTACCTGCGGGCGTTGGCGATCCGCCCCGACGACTTCGAAGCGAACATGAACCTGGGCACGGCCTACCTCCAGCTCAACGACGCCGGGCAGGCGCTGCAGTTCAGCCAGCGTGCGGTGCGGATCCAGCCGGACTCTGGCCCGGCGCGGATCAACCTTGGCGCGGTGTACGCGGCGCTGGATCGGCACGAGGCGGCGGTGATCGAGTACCAGCAGGCCGCCGAGCTGATGCCCGAGCCCGACCCGCGCCTGCTGCTGAACTTGGCCGACTCGCTCGGCCGCATCGATCGTCACCCCGAGATGGTCGCGACGCTCGAGCAGCTCGTGCGGACCGACCCCTCGCCCGAGGCGTACGAGCGCCTGGGCGCGGGCCTGTTCCGGATGCGCCGGTACGAGGACGCGCTGGGCTCGTTCGAGGGGGCGTTGGACATCGACACGGGGTACTACCCCGCGCTCAACGGCGTCGCGGTGTGCCGCCTGAACCAGTACCTGTGGTCGGGCAAGTCCGACGAGGATGCGCTGCTCGACGCGGTGAGCGCGCTGCGGCGCTCGCTGCAGATCGAACGCCGCCAGCCCAAGATCGTCGAGTTGCTGCGTCGGTACGGCAGCTCCGCGGGGCAGCGGACGAGCCAGCGGTACACGAACGTGCCGACACGCTGACCCGAATGGCACCGGGTAGGTGGAGTGCATGAAAAAAGCCCCCGCACGTGCGGGGGCTTGTTCTTTGGCATGCATGATGGGTCGGGCGGCTTACGGGAAGATGCCGCGGACCTTGTAGACCGCGCCGATGTGCTCGAGGGCCGTCGCGAAGGCGGCGGTCCGCATGTCGCACCCGTACCGGGCTCGCGTCGCCAGCGTGCGCCGCGCGGCGACGCACATGTGCCGGTTCAGCTCGGTGTCCACACGCTCGGCGTCCCAGATCTGGCTGGTCTTGTTCTGCAGCCATTCGAAGTACGACACCGTGACGCCGCCGGCGTTGGCGAGGATCGCCGGGATCACCTCGATGCCCTTGGCGCTGAGCTCGCGCTCGCCCGAGGGGTCGCACGGAGCGTTGGCGGCCTCGGCCATCACCTTGCAGTCGAGCCAGCTCGCCTGCTTCTGCTTGATCATCTGCTCGAGGGCACCGGGGATGAAGACGTCGACCGGCGTGCGGTAGAAGTCTTCCTCGCCGATCGCGTCGGCGTCGGCGAAGCCGGCGACGCCGCGCGTCTTCATGTTGTGCTCGAAGAGCTTGTGGCAGTCGATGCCGTTGTCGTTGCGGAGGCCACCGGTATGGTCCATGACCGCGACGATCTTGGCGCCCATGTCCTGGAGGATGCGCCCGCCCCAGCCGTTCACGTTGCCGAACCCGAGCAGCGAGACCTTCATGCCCTCGACGGGGATTCCGATGCCCGGGAGCATCTCGGCCAGGACGTCGGCGACACCCTGCCCGGTGGCTTTTTCACGTCCGGCCGAGCCGCCGAACTCGACGGGCTTGCCCGTGACGACGCGGAGCCCGTCGTGGTGGTCGCCGGCCGACGACATCATGTAGGTGTCGGCGAACCAAGCCATGATCTGCGCGTTGGTGCCGACGTCGGGCGCGGGGATGTCGACGTCGGGGCCGATCTGGTCGGCAATGGCGCTGCAGTAGCGCCGGCTCAGGCGCTGAAGCTCGCCCTCGGAGAGCCCGCGGGGGTCGCACTTGACGCCGCCCTTGCCGCCGCCGAAGGGGATGCGCACGAGCGCGCACTTCATCGTCATCAGCATGGCGAGCGACTTGACGTCGTCCAGGTGGACGTCCTCGTGGAAGCGGAACCCGCCCTTGTAAGGGCCCAGCGCGTTGTTGTGCTGGATGCGGTAGCCCTTGAAGAGGCGGTGGTGCCCGTCGTCCATGCGGACGGGGAAGTGCACCATGATCTCGTTCTTGGGCTGGGCCAGGATGATGCGGACGCGGTGCTTGAGGTCGATGAGCTCCGCGGAGTTGAGCATCGTCCCGCACGTCTGCAGGTAGAGGTTGTCTGGGTCGGTCGGGAACCCGAGCTCGTCGAAGATCGGGTCTCGGGTGGCGCCCGTTGCAGCGGCGCTCGGCGTGGTCGCGGTTGTCATTTCGCACACATCCAGGAGGGACACGGGACGAGCCTGACGCGGTTCCCTCAGCGAGCGCGCCGGGTGAGGGGCTGAAGAAGGCCCCTTCGACCAGATCGCGGGTCTTCTTGCCGGGAATCGCGCGAGACCCGCGGTCGCGCGACGGCTTGTCCGGATCGGGGCCCGACCGTCCCGGTTTCCCCGCCGTGCGGGTCGCACGGCGTGGGGCCTAGGCTCCCTCGGTCGGGCCTTTCGTCCGACGGAAGGCCGATGATACTCTACGCCGCTGCCGATCTTCTCTGGGCCACACGAATCAAAGCGACGGGAGAAAAGGTGGGTACGCCCTGCCGCCCGGTGCGTTCGCTCGAGATGCTCGAATTGCGCCTCAAAGATGAGCCCGTCCGGGCGGTCCTGCTGGACCTCGAAACCGACGAACTTGCTTTCGCGATCATGGACCGACTCCGCGGCGATCGGGCGAGCGATCCCGAGCGGGCGATCACGCTCATCGCGTGGGGGCCGCACGTGCTGGTGGATCAGCTCGCCGAAGCCCGGGCCCGCGGGTGCGACCGCGTTCTGACGCGGGGGCAGTTTGCGAACGGTCTGGCGGAGCTGCTGGTGCAGTTGCACGCGGCGTGAGTGAGGGGAGCGTGATGGCAACAAAGACGTCGCCCCTCTTCGGCTCGCACCTCTCGATCGCGGGGGGCATGACCAACGCGCTGACCGCCGGCGAGGCCCTCGGGCTCGACACGGTGCAGGTCTTCACCAAGAACCAGCAGCAGTGGAAGGTCAAGCCCCTCGACCCCGCGGCGGTCGCCGACTGGCGTTCCGAGATCGATCGGCTGGGCTGGCAGGGACGCACCGTGAGTCACGCGAGCTACCTGATCAACCTCGCGAGCCCGAACGACGAGCTGTGGGAGAAGTCGATCGCGCTGATGGTGGTGGAGCTCGAACGCTGCGAGGAGCTGGGCATCGCGTTCCTGGTGCATCACCCGGGCGCCTACACGACCAGCGACGCCGACACGGGGCTGACGCGGATCGCGCGCGCGTACAAGGAGATCTTCAAGCGGACCAAGGGGTTCGCGACCGTCTCATGCTTGGAGGACACCGTCGGGTCGGGGTCCAACCTCGGGCGCACGTTCGACGAGCTGGGCGACCTGCGGCGGCGGATCATCGACCAGACGGGTGACTCAGAACGCGTCGGGTTCTGCATCGACACGTGCCACGCGCACGCGGGCGGGTATGACCTGGGCACGCGGGCGATGGCGGACGCTGCCATCGACGAGCTCGACGCGGCGTGCGGGCTGGCGAACGTGCGGGTGCTGCACGTGAACGACTCGCTGAAGGAAATGGGCAGCCGCAAGGACCGGCACGCCCACATCGGCGAGGGCACCATCGGCAAGCCCCCCGGCCCGAGCGGCAAGCCGAAGAAGGTCGCGCTGAAGGACTCCGGATTCGCGGCCTTCATGAACCGGTCCGAATTCGCGGGCATCCCCGCGATCATGGAAACGCCCAAGGGTGACGACGACAAGGGCAAGCCCTACGACGCGATGAACCTCCGCAGGCTCAAGTCGATGCTGGACTGAGCCAGATCATGGTGGGGGACGGGCCCGCTTTGGGCCTATCCTCGCCCATGACTGACACCGCCACCGGACGCAAGTACATCAACCAGATGCGTGACGCCGAGCGCGTCGAGGGGGCGTTCGCGATCGCCAACGCGCAGCTGGGCACGACGCAGAAGGGCAAGCCCTACCTGCGCTGCCTCGTGGGCGACAAGACCGGGCAGATCGCCGGGCGGATGTGGTCAATCGACGAGGGGCTCTACCGCAGGCTGCCGACGGACGGGTTCATCTGGCTCGAGGGCGAGACGCAGGCGTACCAGGGGCAGCTGCAGGTCATCATCCACAACATCGACCCGCTGGACCCGACGCCCGAGCAGCTCCGCGAGCTGTTGGCCGCGTCCGAACGGGACCCGGCGGACATGTTCAAAGACGTGCAGCAATTGCTGGGCACGCTCTCGCACCCGGCGGTCAAGGCACTCGCCGAGGTGTATCTCGAAGATGAGCACCTGATGGACGCGTTCCGCACGGCGCCCGCCGCCATGAAGCTGCACCACGCGTACTTGGGCGGGCTCATCGAGCACACGCTGGGGCTGATGAGGCTCGCCGACGTGGTCTGCCCGCTGTACCCGAAGGTTTCCCGCGACCTCGTGCTCATGGGCGTCTTCCTGCACGACCTGGGCAAGACACGCGAGCTCGCGTGGGACCGCGGGTTCACGTACACCGACCGCGGGCACCTCGTCGGGCACATCGTCGAGGGGTCGATCATGCTCCACGACAAGGTGCACCAGCTGATGAGCGAGAAGGGCGTGCGGATGCCTGCCGGCGCGATGACGGTGCTCCAGCACATCATCCTGAGCCACCACGGCGAGCCGGAGTACGGGGCTGCCCGCGTGCCCGCGACGCCCGAGGCGATCCTGGTGAACATGCTCGACAACATCGACGCGAAGTTGTGGATCAGCCTGAACGCCGCCCGCCCGGACATGGCCGCGGGGCTGGACCTGGGCGGAAACTTCACCGAGAAGCAGTGGGCGCTGACGGGCCAGCCGCGGCTGTACAAGCCGGACCCGCTGGCGGAGTGAGCGGGCCGCATTCGGTGCACAATCCGTCGTCGTTGAGCGGGTACCCGCACGCCGTGCACTTGAGGGCGCGGAGGCGTCGGTGCCGGATGAACGTGATGACGCCGTACGCCGCAGCCGGGACGAGGAAGAGCGTCCAGAACGGCACCGCGACATAGCGGAAACCGGGCTCGTTCCGGTATACGAAGCTCCATCGCGGGAAACGCGGCATCCACTCGTTCCGGACCGTCGCTGGGCCCCAGCCCGGTGGCAGCGCCGGCGCCGCAGGGGGCAGTGTGCCCGCGGGTGTTGTTGGGGCGACGGACCACGCGTTGTTCAACGCTTGGATGAGGGCGTTGGTCTCCTTCGGGTCTTTGTTCTCCATGTTCGGAGGCGTTGCGATCACGTCGTCGAGCGTTTGAGGCGGCGAGACCGCTGGAGGGGACGTCGGTACCTGGTTCACCGCAGTCCCTGCCCGGGTTGGGCTGGTGGCCCGGGCTCCGCTCCATTTGGTGCGCCATGCGAACCCGCCGCTCACGAGCTGGAAACGGTGGTGCTCGGTGCCCGCTGCCACGATCCGGTCAGCTTCCACGGAGGTCCAGAACGCAGTGCTGGCGAACAGGATGGCGATCACACAGACGAGGGCCGCGAGCCTCGCCTTGGGCCAGAACCAACTGCGTGATGGGTGTCGCCGGGTCAGGGGCCGCCTCCCGCTATGAGGCTACCGATCATGCCGAGGAGCGGGTTCGTGAAACTCTCGCGCTGTCCTTGGTTTGACGACCGATGTGATCTATCGTCTTGACCCCCGCCTCGGCGGGGATAGCCGGCCCGGAGCCGCCCGTGTGGGCGTCCCCGGACGAACGACACGCCAGACGCCTCTCTTTGGAGGGGCACCCGAGTGTCCGCCCACCCTTTTTTCGGGGGGTCGCGAGCGTTCGGGGGCGGTTCGGACCGCAGCACCCCCTCGCCGGCGCGGGTGCACGCGGGACGCTTCGCCGAGCCGGGCACGCCCGGCGGAAGGAACGCACCACATGGTTGATGAGACGCTGATCGCCTCCCTCGGGGTGGACGACGCCGACACCGACGCGCTGCTCGCCGAGGCCTTCGGGACCGACGGCCAGGACACAATGGAGACCCTGATCGGGACCCAGACGGCCGACATGGCCCAGGGGTCTCTGATCAAGGGCCGCATCATCGGATTCGCGGGAGACCACGTCGTGGTCGACGTTGGGCTCAAGAGCGAGGGGCTGATCGCCAAGGAAGAGTTCCCCGACCTGGGCACCCTCAAAGTTGGCGACGAGATCGACGTCCTGCTCGAGTCGCTCGAGGGCGAGGGCGGGCTCATCGAGCTCTCCAAGCGCAAGGCCGACCGCCAGATCGCCTGGCAGAAGATCGTGGACACGACCAAGGAAGGCGACCTGGTCGAGGGCACGGTGATGCGCAAGATCAAGGGCGGCCTGCTCGTCGACATCGGCGTGCCCGTCTTCCTGCCCGCGTCGCAGGTCGACGTCCGGCGCCCGCACGAGATCGGCGACTTCATCGGTCGCAAGGTCCGGGCCGAGATCCTCAAGATCGACACCGAGCGCCGCAACATCGTGATCTCGCGGCGCAAGCTCATCGAGCACGAGCGCGAGACCGCCAAGAAGCGTCTGCTCGAGAACGTCTCCGAGGGCGACATCGTCACGGGCACCGTCAAGAACATCGCCGACTTCGGCGCGTTTGTGGACTTGGGCGGCATCGACGGGCTGCTCCACATCACGGACATGAGCTGGGGGCGGATCAACCACCCCTCCGAGATGCTCAAGATCGACGACAAGGTCGAGGTCAAGATCCTCAACATCGACCGCGAGCGCGACAAGATCGCGCTGGGTCTCAAGCAGACCGAGTCGTCCCCGTGGGAAGCGATCGAGGCGAAGTTCCCCGTCGGCTCGCGCGTCAAGGGCGAGGTCGTCAACATCATGTCCTACGGCGCGTTCATCCGCCTCGAGGACGGCATCGAGGGCTTGGTCCACATCTCCGAGATGTCCTGGACCCGCCGCGTCAACCACCCCTCCGAGCTGCTCACGCAGGGCGAAGAGGTGGACGTCGTGGTCCTCGAGATCGACCAGAACAAGCAGGAGATCAGCCTCGGCATGAAGCAGACCGAGGTCAACCCCTGGGAGCTCGTCTCCGAGAAGTACCCCTCGGGCACGATCATCAAGGGCGCGGTCCGCAACCTTGCCAACTACGGCGCGTTCGTCGAGATCGAGCCGGGCATCGACGGCCTTCTGCACATCTCGGACATGTCGTGGACCAAGAAGGTCACGCACCCCAACGAGCTGTACAAGAAGAGCGACGAGGTCGAGTGCGTGGTGCTCGACGTTGATCAGGAGAAGCAGCGCGTCTCGCTGGGCGTCAAGCAGCTCACCGAGGACCCGTGGCACGAGGCCATCCCCGGCGCGTACAAGCCCGGCATGGTCGTCCGCGGCAAGGTCACCAAGATCACCAACTTCGGCGTCTTCGTCGAGCTCGAAGACGACCTCGAGGGCCTGCTGCACATCTCCGAGCTGGCTGACCACAAGGTCGACAGCCCGCAGGATGTCGTGACCGCCAACGAGGAGATCGACGTCAAGATCCTCCGCGTGGACATCTCCGATCGCAAGATCGGGCTCTCGCTCAAGCGTGCCCAATGGGGCGACGCGACCGGCGGCGGCGGTGGGGAAGGCGAAGGCGGCGGGGACTACACCCCCCGTCCCGACATGCCCGCCCGCGGCGGCATGGGCGACCACGGCGCCATGGGCACCGACAAGATCGAGCTCTAACCCGCTCTGTTCTCTGAAACCAACCCAAGGGGCGGGCCGCCATGGTCCGCCCCTTTTTCGTGCGCCCGCAGCGGTGACCTTCCAAAAACGTCGAGAGCCCGCATCGCCTCTGGGGCGGTGCGGGCTCCGGTGGATCGCTACCGTGTACGCGTCAGCCGCGAGTCCGCTCCCTCCCGGGCGGGCTCGGGGGCTGGCTCAGCAGCAACCTCTTAGCACAGGGCTGCGAAGCTCAGCAGGGTGAGCAGCAGCAGGCGGCGGCGGAAAACTGTCATCGCAAAGGTCTGCATCGTGGCTCCCTCTCTCATGTTGTATCCCCAAGGGCGGGTCATGATCAACCCTATTCAAGTGGTGTGCCAGACTGGTTTTACCCCTTTCGAGGCTCTCGCAGGGGCGGTCCGGGCGATTCTCGGACGAGCGCCCCTGACGAATATGCGGGCACCGTTGCCCCAAGGCAACGCGCGTGGGGGCCGGAGCACACGCCCGCTGCGGGCGATGGCCGCGATCCTCGCGCTCGCCCCCGCGCCCGCCCTCGCACAGGGGCTCAACCCCCCCGACGCCGCCTCGTCCTATCGGACCCACGCGTTGGTTGAGGGCTGGGTCCAAGCGGGCGACGTGCCCGCGACGCTCGCGTCCGACGCGGGCGTCCCCGCGGTGCAGGGGGCGTCGATCACGGTCTCGCTCGACGGGCAGGTCGTGGGTCGCGGGGCGGACGTCGCGTTCGAGCCCGCCGCGGAGGTCGTCCGCCGGGCCGCGGGCAAGGCGGTCCGGGGCATCGGGGCGGACATCACCACCACCGAGCGCGCCCGCCTGGTTGTCTCGGTCGAGCTCTCGGGCGCGTTCGTGCCATACCACGCCGACACGATCGAGGAGCTGGCGCTCGGGCTGAGCCCCGGGCTCGAAGGCGTGGCGCTGGCGACCTCGGACAGCGTCGCCGCGGCCTTCCCCGGCGCGATGCTCGCCCGCGGCGTCGGGCCCGCGATCGCTCTGGTCGGGCTCGTCAACCAGCTC
Organism: Phycisphaeraceae bacterium; assembly: GCA_021604785.1. GTDB lineage: Bacteria > Planctomycetota > Phycisphaerae > Phycisphaerales > UBA1924 > BQJQ01. Next base: position 590 of record BQJQ01000042.1, on the reverse strand, counting down.
GGCGACGACGCGCAGGACGCGCTCGCGTCTCCCAAAGAGCTCCGCGGGCGCGGGTACACGATCTACCGGTTCCGGGCCGTCCACCTCGCCCAGCCCGGGCCCGGCGCCGGGGCGGTCTTCGTCCACCGCGGCGGGCGCGTGATCGAACCGCACGAGATCTCCACGCGCTCGATCGGCGCGATGGGCGACGCGATGGCCGGCTACCTGATGGCGTCGCGCTGGCCCGGCGTCGAGGGGTACGGCATGCTCGGCACGCAACACCCCACAAGCGGGCGGTACGACCCGCCCTTCGCGGGCACCGTCGAGCAGGCCGTCGCCGCGATGGCCCTGCTGCGCTACGCACGCGTCCGCGAGGCATACCCGAGCGCGGGCGCGGCACGCCTCGCAGCGGTGGGGGTGCTCGAGACACTCAACGACGTCGAGGAGAACGAACGCTCTCCCTGGGCCGACGCGCACGGGTCCGCAGCGGTCATTTTGGCACTCGCAGAGCTCGGCCCGGACGCGATCGCGGGAAACACCGCGCTGAGCGAGCTGCACGGGCGTTGCCGCGAGACGCTGCACGGCGCGTACACGCCCGCGGACGGGTACGC
>BQJQ01000041.1 GCA_021604785.1 Phycisphaeraceae bacterium | reverse complement strand
CGAGCGCCCGCTCAGCGCCAACCAGGGCGAGGTGGGCCGGGATGTCCACGAGGGGGGCGCTCACGCGTGGATTGTTGCGCCCCCGGGCCGCCCGCGCCGAATAGGATCGCCCGTGAGCACCAAACCTCCCGGATCGTCGTCCACCGCCGCCCGCGTGTGCGAGACCGTGCACCTGCTGGCGTTGGCGGTCTGGTTCGGAGCGATCGCGATGTCCGCCGTCGTCGCAGCGGTCGTCTTCCCGCTGATGCGCGACCTCGACCCGACGCTGGGCGCCTACCCGGCGTACACGGGCGACCACGCGGTGCTCGCCGGCGGGCACGTTGGCAACCGCGTCTTCATGATCGCCGACATCGTGCAGTTCGCGTGCGCCATGGCGGTGCTGGGCACGACGATCGCGCTGATCGGGTTCCTCGGGTGGTCCACGCGGCGGATCGCGACCGCCGTGCGCCTGATCGCGGTCGGCGGGGCGGTGCTGGTCGTGAGCTACCACCTGATGGTGCTGGCGCCGCGGATGAGCCAGAACCTCGCCGAGCACTGGGCGCACGCCCAGGCGGGGCGAACGGCCGAGGCCGAAGCGGCGCGTGGCGCCTTCAACACCGACCACCCCAAGGCCCGCAACACCCTCGCCGGCACCGGGGGGTTCGTGCTGATCGCGTTTGTCGCGGGTGCATGGGCGGTCCAGCCGCGCCGCCGGGACGGCCTCGCGTGAGCGCGCGCACCAAGCCCCACCGCGGCGCCGACAACCCGCGCGGGCTTACGGATATCCCGATGAAGATCGAGCGGGCGGACCCCGCCGACAAACGCCGTGCCAAGCGCCTCGCCGATGCGCTCCGCGAGCACTACCCCGACGCCCACTGCGAACTCGACTACACCTCGCCGCACGAGTTGCTGGTCGCGACCATCCTGAGCGCGCAGGCGACGGACGTCGGCGTGAACAAAGCCACGCCCGCGCTGTTCAAGAAATTCCCCACGCCCGCCGCCTTCGCCAAGGCAACGCCCGCGAAGATCGAGCCGAGCATCAAGACCATCGGGCTCTTCCGCAACAAGGCGAAGTCCGTCCACGCCGCGATGACGTCCGTCGTCGAGGACTTCGGCGGCGAGGTGCCCGACACCATGGACGAACTCCTCACCCTCCGCGGCGTCGCGCGCAAAACCGCGAACGTCGTCCTGGGCAATGCGTTCGGCGTCAACGTCGGGTTCGTGGTGGACACCCACATCCAGCGCCTGGCGTGGCGGTTCGGGCTGGTCGATGAGCCCAAGCTGGCGCCCGACAAGGTGGAGCGGCGCCTGATGGCGCTCTTCCCGCGCGACCGGTGGTCCGAGCTCTCGCACCAGATCATCTGGCACGGCAGACGGGCCTGCACCGCGCGCCCGAACTGCGCGCACGATCACCCGATATGCAGAAAATTCGGTGTCAATTGCCCCGACCCTAACCCCGACGCGTAACCGGCCGGGCGGTCACCCGCCGCTGTTGGCGCGCTCGCGTTCGGCCTTCGCCGCCGCCGCCTGGTCCTTCAGCCGCTTGATGTCGGCCTCGAGCTTGGCACGCTGGGGTTCGGGCGGGTAGTACGAGTGCTCGTCCGAGACGTTCACGCGGATCGAGGTGTAGTTGAAGATGATGGGGCGTGCGTCGCCGTCCACCTTCTGGGTCTGGCGGGTGGGGACGAGGACGCCTTCGATCTCGGTGTAGTTCTCGTGGAGGACCTCGACGAACTTCGCTTCGAGCTTGCCGTCTTCGCTCATGCGAGCGATCGTGGTGTGTTCGCCGACGAAGAGGCCGGAATCCTGCTCGAAGAACAGCCGCCGCGCGCGCCCGGACGTCGAAACGGCCCGGACCGCCCAAACCGGGCGCCCGGAGAACTCGCCCGCGCCGACGGTCTCGATCTCCGAATACCGGTCCTTGTAGCTGGACTCGCCGTAGAAATCGGCGCCTTCGATGAACTCGACGAGGCGCGGCCCGAAGATCGGCACGGGCTCGCCGCCGTTGAACTCTTCCCACCCGTATTCGCCCGTGTAGAACACGCCGAGCTTGACGCCCAGCGGCTCGCGGATCTCGATGTGCAGCTTGTCGGGCGCGTCGGCCCAGATCTTCAGGCGTGCGGCCCCGGTAAATGGCGGGCCGTCGAACGTGCCTGTGACCCGACGGTTGCGGTGCGAGCGGACGGCGTCCCACCCGCCGATCGCCTCGACGTGGCGCTCGAAGATGGCTTCGGCGCTGGGCAGGTCCGTGGGCGGTGCCGCGGCGGGCTTGGTCGCGGGTTGGGAGGCGTGGGCCATCCCGACGCCCGCGGCGGCGACCACCGCGAGTAGGGCAAACGCGACGCCCGTGATGGCTCGCGGGCGGGTGATGCGGGTCGTCATGGTCGTCCTCCGGGTGAGGGGCGTTGCGGGCGAGCGACGCCCGGGTGCTTCTACCGGTCCCGAGGATCCTCGGTTCGCGCCGCACGCCGGGGCCAGAATGGCCGTCGGGGGGCCCGATCGGGGGGAAGAAGCCGAATACACCCGCCGCGATTCGAACGCGGAACCTCTGGCTTCGGAGGCCAGCGCTCTATCCAGTTGAGCTACGGGTGCTCGTGCGGCACCCTAGGCACCGTCCGCCCGAAGTCTACGATCGCTCCCAATCGATGGCAACGACGCCCCCCACCACCAATCGGACCCCGCTCGCCGGCGTGCTCACCCTCACGTTCCTCGCCAGCCTGGGGACCGGGGGCGTCACCAACGGCGTCTTCTTCCTCACCGAGTCCGCGTTCGGGTACGGGCGATCGCTCAACTACTGGCTCGCGCTGTTCATGGGTGTGACGTACATCGCCGCGGCGTTGGGCGCCGGGCGGGTGGTGCGGTTCGCCGGGCGGCGGCACGCGCGGCTGAACGCAAGGACGATGATCGGGATTGCGCTCGGTGCCGTCGGGCTCGTGTGCATGCTCCCGTCTCTGGCGACGTTCGCGACCGGGGAGCCGCAGGCGTGGACGATCTGGGTGCTCGTCGCGGTCTTCAGCCCGGCGACGGGGGTGCTCTGGCCGCTGGTCGAGGCGTACCTCTCGGGCGGGCGGCGTGGGGGCGAGTTGCGGCGGGCGATCGGGCGGTTCAATCTCACCTGGGGGTTCGCGCTGGTCGTGGTCTTCTGGGCGATGGCCCCGCTGGTCGAGGGCCGCCCGCTGACGGTGCTGGTGGCGCTGGGCGTGGTCCATCTGGCGGGGATCGGGCTGCTGGTGCTGTTCCCGAGCGTGCCCGGGGCGCATTCGGACGAACACCACGAGCCGGAGATCGACCCGGCGCGCGCCAAACGGCTGCTCTTCGTGTTCCGGACGCTGATGCCCGTGACGTACCTGGTGCTCGCGACGCTGAGCCCGTTCTTCCCTGAAGCGGCGCAGAGCTTGGGCGTGGCGCCGGCGTGGCGGACGCCCTTGGTAAGCATTTGGATGATCGCGCGGCTCGGGGTGTTCGGCGTGCTCGGTCGCTGGCACGGGTGGCACGGGTCGTGGTGGATGCCCGGGCTCGGGTGGGTCTCGCTGATCGCGGGGTTCGCGGCGTGCGTCTTCGGGCCCCGGCTCGGGGGGGACGCGGGCGTCTGGGCGTTCGCCGGCGGGCTCGCGGCGACCGGGATCGGGATGTCCGCGATCTACGTCGGGTCGCTGTATTACGGCATGGAGGCGGGCTCGGCCCATGTGGACGCGGGCGGCACGCATGAGTCGCTCGTCGGGGCGGGGTACGCGATCGGGCCGGCGTGCGGGCTCGGGGCGCTGTGGATGACGTCGGGCAGCGAGGCGTCGTTCGAGCGGGTGCTCGTCACGATCGTGGTCGTGGTCTGCGTGACCATCAGCGTGGGCGGGCTCGGGGCCCTGCGAGCCGGGCGGGGCGTGCGCCGGGCCGGGCCCTGAGGACGGGGCGAACAAAGACCGTGTCAACCGCGTAGGTACTCGGGCGTATACCTGTGCGGGGTCTGCCGGTCCGGAGGGCCGGGGGTCGATTGGATGGGTCAGCCGGACCGATACCCGGGTGGGAACGCCCGGATGGTGCGGTAGTCTGATCCCGAGGATCGGGGATGCCGATCGACGGACGGAGCCCCACGCGAAGGGACGTGCGGGGGAAGAGCCCGACGCCGAGCATGGTTCGGCGGGTCGGGCACGCTCGAGGGATGGAAGCCAGACAGGAGTCAGCATGACGATCTCGGAACGCCATCGGATGTCGGGGCGGGTTGCCGCCGTTGGGCTTGGGTTGCTTGTGTTCTCGGCGACGGCGGCCCACGGCGCCACCGACCAGAACCCCGGCGCGATCGCCGCGGTCTCCGAGCCGGTCGCGACGCAGGTGTGGTCCGCGGCGCGGACGGGCGTCGAGGGCGATTTCTCGCGTGCCCTGACCGACGCCGCCGACCCGGCGTCTGCCGAAGTGAACGACCCGTTCCGCAGCTCGGTCGAGCTGCTCGAAGCGAACCTCGCGAAGCGCGAGGCCCAGCGTGCCGAGCGGCTCGCCGAGGTAAACACCGAGTTCGACGAGTATCTCGCGACGGCCAGAACCGAGGGTTCGCCGGTCGCGATCTCGCACGCGCTGGCGTCGGCGGTCGAGATGCAGCTGTTGATGCGCAACGACGACAAGGTCTTTGCCGACCCGCGGGTGAGCGAGCTGATCGACCTGGGCGAGAAGGCGTCCAAGGCCGCCGAGTCGCGCGGGGACTGGCTGGTCGCCAACGAGCTGTACTACCGCCTGGACACGCTGCTGGACAAGGAAGCGCGGTACCAGGACGCGATGAAGCGCATGAGCACGCGCCTGAACATGATCCGGATGTACGCCCCCGAGCGCCTGTGGGAGCTGCGCAATGACCGCCGGCTCGCCGAGGACGAGGAGCCGCTGCCCGCGTACAACCCGTACGGCGACGACTACCGCGACAAGCTCGCGGGGATCAGGACGCAGATGATCTACCGCGCCCTGCTGCGTGCGGCGGGCGCGCACGTCTCGATCAAGAACCGCGACAACCCCCAGGGCATCACGATGGGCACGCTGCTCGACGGCGGGCTCAAGTCGATCGAGACCATGGCGACGACGGCGGACCTCCGCGCGACGTTCCCGGGCTTGGGCGACAACGGCGCCCGCGCCGAGTTCGTCGCCTCGCTGCGTGAGCTCCGCCAGCTGGTCGACCAGACGGGCGACGGCGTGGACCTCCGCGACATGCGCCAGGTCGTCGAGCGGATGCTCGATGCGAACGAGGACTCGGTCCGGATTTCCGAGGAGGCGCTGCTGCACGAGTTCGGCAACGGCGCAATGGGCGAGCTGGACGACTACACCGCCGTCATCTGGCCCGACGAGCTGGCCCGCTTCCGGCGTTCGACCCAGGGCGAATTCATCGGCGTGGGGATCCAGATCTCGCACGACGAACTGCTGAATATCGAGGTCGTCACCCCGCTCGAGGGCACCCCCGCTCAGCGCGCGGGCATCCGCACGGGCGACATCATCAAGAAGGTCGATGGCACGTCCGCCGTCGGGCTCGGGCTCGACCAGGCCGTCGAGATCATCACCGGCCCGCCGGACACCCAGGTCACGCTCACGATCGAGCGCGAGCTCGACCAGAACGGCGTCGAAGGCGACGGCAAGACCGAGGAAATCGACTTCACCCTGACGCGCAAGCGGATCGACCTGCCGTCGGTCAAGGGATGGCGCAAGACCGGGCCCGGCGACCACGACTGGGACTGGTTCATCGACGAGGAAGCCGGCGTCGGGTACATCCGCCTGACCGGGTTCACCGAGGACACCACGCGGGACTTCGACCGGGCCGTCGCGACCATGAAGCAGCATGGGCTCAGCTCGCTGATCCTCGACCTGCGGTACAACCCGGGCGGGCTGCTGGATCAGGCCGTCGAGATCTCGTCGCGGTTCGTCCCCGAGGGGCTGATCGTGCGGACCGAGACCGGCTCGGGCATCCCGACCGGCGAGCCGCTGTTCTCCAACCGCCCCGCGCGCTCGCGCTCGGTCGCGGACCTGCCGGTGGTCGTGCTCATCAATGAGGGCTCGGCGTCGGCGTCGGAGATCGTGTCGGGCGCTGTCCAGGCCGCGGCCCACAAGGGCAAGGTCCAGGCGCTCATCGTCGGGCAGCGTTCGTTCGGCAAGGGCTCGGTCCAGAACGTGTTCTCCCTGTCGGGCGGGGCGGCGGCGATGAAGCTGACCACCCAGTACTACCGCATCGATGACCCCCGCCTGATCCACCGGCGCCCCGGCTCGACCGAGTGGGGCATCGACCCGGACCTGGCCGTCGAGATGCTCCCCGAGCAGCAGGTGGGCGCTTTGCTCCTGCGGCGCAACTCCGACGTCCTCCCGCTCGACGAGAACGGCGAGATCATCGCCGACGCCGAGCGCCCGGACCCGGACACGCTCATCACCGACGGCATCGACCTCCAGGTCCAGACGGCGCTCGTGCTCCTCCAGAGCCAGAACGCCGACCCCCTGCTCCAGTCCGCCCGCAAGAGCGACTGACCAGACCCCGAGGGGGCAGCCCCTCCGAGCACGCACCCCCGCCGCCCGGTCCTCGGATCGGGCGGTTTTTTGCGCGCCCTCGGTGTTCGGGGGGTGCCCGGGCGTTCGCGGTGTGTTTGTCGGTGCTGGCGGCCTCCCCTACACTCGCCGACGGGGATCGACCACGCGAGCCCCGCCCCCCCGCCACCCGAGGATCCGACTCCATGGCCCAGGCAACGCCCGCCGAGAATCGCACCGCCCGCAAGCGGAAACCGGATTCGCTGTCCGCCAAGCTCTCCGACGACACCCTCGTCGGGTGGCTCCGCGACATGCAGCTGATCCGCGAGTTCGAGTCCCGCACTATGCAGGCCTACCAGCAGGCCAAGATCGGCGGGTTCTGCCACATCTACTCCGGGCAGGAGGCGTGCGCCGTGGGCACCATCGCGTCCGTCGAGAAGCACGACCCGGTCGTCCTCGCCTACCGCGACCACGGGCACGCCCTGGCCCGGGGCATGGACCCCCGCGCGTGCATGGCCGAGATGTTCGGCAAGCTCGAAGGGTGCGCCAAGGGCAAGGGCGGCTCGATGCACATGTTCGACCGCCCGAACCACCTCTACGGCGGGCACGGGATCGTCGGCGCCCAGACGCCCTTGGGCACGGGGCTCGCCTTCGCGATGCGCTACGAGTGGGAGGTCCTCGAGTCCGGGCCCAAGCGGGTCTGCCTGTGCTACCTGGGCGACGGGGCCGTGGACCAGGGGGCGTTCTCCGAAGCGATGAACCTCGCGTCCCTGTACTCGCTCCCGGTGATCTACATCATCGAGAACAACGGGTACTCGATGGGCACCGCGATCAACCGCCACAGCGCCAACTCGGACAAGCTCGTCATGCGCGGCCAGTCGTTCGGCATCAAGTCCGTCGAGATCGACGGGTTCGACATCCTCGACGTCTACGACCAGTTCAAACCGCTCGCCGACGAGTGCCGCGACCTGCAGCGGCCCGCGTTCGTGGACCTCAAGACCTACCGGTACCAGGGACACTCGATGAGCGACCCGCAGAAGTACCGCACCAAGGACGAGGTCGATCAGTGGAAGGGCCAGGACTCGATCGCCGCGCTGGTGGATTACCTGATGAACGAGCGGCAGGCGATCGACGAGGACGGGTGGAAGGCGATGCAGAAGGAGCTCAAGGACTTGGTCCTCGAGTCGGTGCAGTTCGCCGAGGACGGCACGGTGCCCGACTCATCGGAGCTGGCGACGGACGTTTACGCGAACCCGCAGCCGAACCTGAGCCCGAGCGAGGACTACGGGCATGGGGTGCGGAATCCGCTGTTGTGATGACCAATGAGCTTGAATACCAGCCTGAAGCTCGCAGCAATCATTATCGGAAGCACGCTGGCCGTGTTATTCGGGTTTTGGGTGTATTGCAAGATCAGGCGGTGGCTGTATGGACCGCTCCCGCCGCGAGAACCGACAGATCTCGACTTGAACCGGATGACGTGGGATTACCCGACAATCATGGGCACATCCGCCGCAGCGTTTGTGGTCTTCGGTGTTGCATTGGGCGTAATGCTCACACCGACCATCGCGTCGAACAGGCCGCTAAGACTCACTGGAATCGGGGTCTCGCTCGCTGGTGGATTAGCTTCGTTCTTCGTATTCCGCGCGCTGTTCCGACGCTTCCAATGGCCGTCATCCGGGGAGGACAGGCGTGACGACTGATTACGCCGCCATCTACGACCACCAGATCACGACGAACCCGTCGTGCGCGCTGGGCGATCGCTCGCGGACGTTCACGGCGATCCTCGCGTGCCTGGTCGCCTTGGTCACCACGGCATGGATCACCCCCCGAGCCGCCGCCGAGCCCGTGCGCACGCTCGACGTCTACGGCACCGACGAGCTCGACGTCGCCACGCTTCGGGCCGAGTTCGGCGCCGACCTCGACCGGCTCGCGAGCCTCTACTTCGAGGACGACCGCGAGCCCTTCGGCGAGCTGCGCGAGGACCTCACCGAGCGCATCGGTGCGGGGCACGACTTCGCGTTCATTAAGCTCTCGGTCGTCCCCGGGTGGGGGGCGGCGGACACCGTGCCGCTGTGGACGACGGTGGACGTGGTCGAAGCCGAGGACGCCGCCCGGCGCATGCCCTTCCGCGACGAGCCGACCGGGACCCCCGCGGACCCGGGCGGGCTGATCGAGCGGTGGACCGAGTACGAACGAACCGGCAACGGGCTGATGCGCAGCGGGAACCTCGGCAGCATCCGGTGCGACGCGCTGCACTGCCTGCACGGCTTCGCGCACCCGGACCTCGCGCCGTTCGGCGAAGAGTTCGACCGGGGCGTCCCCGCCCACCGCGACGAGCTGCTCGGCGTGCTCCGCTCGGACGCCGAGCCGGGGCATCGGGCCGCGGCCGCCTTTCTGCTCGCCCACACGCGCGACGCGGAGTTCACGGCGGTCGCCCTCACCGACGCCATCTTCGACCCGAGCTATGTCGTCCGAAACGCCGCGATGCGGGTCCTCGGGCAGATGGGGCGCACGCCCGAGTACGCCGCGTTGATCCCGATCGAGCCAATCCTCGTCGCCGTGGACTTCCCGACGGTGTACGACCGGAACAAGGCGCTCACGACGCTGCGGTGGCTCGTCGCGACCCCCGAGGGCAAGCACGCGACCGTCACGCGCGCCGGCGATCAGCTCATGGCGATGCTCAGGCTCGAGACCGGCCCGAACCGGGGGCCGGCCCACCAAGTGCTGTGTCGCCTGAGCGGTGAGGAGTTCGGCGAGCGCGACCACGCGGCGTGGCAGGGCTGGCTCGACGGCTACGCCGCGTCGCTCGATCGTGCCGACGCGGACGCGAGGGCAGAATCACCATGACCACCGACTACGCCGCCATCTACGACCACCAGATCACGACGAACCCGTCGTACGCGTTGGCCGAGCACTCGCCGGGGTTCAAGGCGGTCCTCGAGCACGCCCACCGGCTGACGCGGATCACCGGGCGCTCGCTCGACGTCGGGTGCGGCTCGGGGTTCGTGGTCGAGCTGCTGCGGACGGTGCCCTTCGAGCTCGACGCGCAGGGCGTGGACGTCTCGCCCGAGTCCGCCGCGGTCGCTGCGAAGCGGAACGGCGCCGACCGGATCAAAGTCTCCGACGGCCGCTCGCTGCCCTACGACGACGACCGGTTCGACCTGGTGACGAGCTTCGACGTGCTCGAGCACCTCGACGAAGCCGACGTGCCGGCGTTCTGCGACGAGCTGCGCCGCGTGACGCGACCCGGCGGGCTGGTGATGTGCTCGGTCGCGCTGCGCGAAGCCAGCGCCCTCGACCAACACGGCGACAACGTCCACCGCACCGTCCGCCCGTTCGACTGGTGGGTGCCGTTTGTCCAGCCGGACGAGGCCCACTGGGTCCGCAACCCCGCCCAGGCGATCTGCTGGCACACCAAACGCGCAACCTGACGTATGACCTGGACGCTGGTGGCGATCGCCGCCCTCTTCATCATCACCCTCGCCCTGAGGGCCCTGCTCTTCCGAACCCCGAGCGACCGCAAACCCAAGACGACCCCCGCCGACGCGCCCCGCGTGATCAAGTCCTTCAGCGAGAACGAGAAGACGCCATGACGACCATGCCCATGATCGACACGAAGATCCACCCCGCCGTCGGCGCGTGGGAGCTGCCCGAGTTCCTCGCCGAGGCGGACATGCCCAGCCGCGAGGGCGATCGGGTGATCCAGTACCGCGAGGCCCTCCGCGAGGCGATGGCCCACGAGATGCGCAACGACGAGCGGGTCTTCCTGATCGGCGAGGAGGTCGCGGAGTACAACGGGGCGTACAAGATCTCGCAGGGCATGCTCGACGAGTTCGGGCCCAAGCGGATCATCGACAGCCCAATCAGTGAAAATGGCTTCGCGGGCATGTGCATCGGCGCCGCGATGGCCGGGCTGCGCCCGATCGTCGAGTTCATGAGCTGGTCGTTCTCGCTCGTCGCGGCGGACCCGATCCTGAACAACGCGCCCAAAATGCTCTACATGTCCGGCGGGCAATGGGGCTGCCCCATCGTCTTCCGCGGCAACGACGGCGCCGGCGGGCAGCTCGGCTCGACCCACTCCTGGTGCGTCGAGGGCATGTTCTCCAACGTCCCCGGGCTCAAGATGGCGATCCCCGCGAACCCGTACGATGCCAAGGGCCTGCTCGCGACGGCGATCCGCGACCCCGACCCGGTCTTCTTCCTCGAGTCCGAACGAATGCTCGGCGACAAGGCCCACGTGCCCGAGGAGCAGTACTACATCCCGTTCGGCCGCGCTCGGCGCACCCGCGAGGGCGACGCGTGCACGCTGGTGAGCTGGGGGCGCCCGGCAAACTTCTGCCTCGACGCCGCCGAAACTCTGGCGGCTGAGGGCATCGAGTGCGACGTGCTGGACATGCGGACCATCCGCCCGCTGGACATCGATTCGATCGTCGAGAGCCTCAAGCGGACGAACCGCGTGGTGGTGGTCGATCAGTCGTGGCCGTTCGGGTCGGTCGCGTCCGAAGCGATCAGCCAGATCATCGAGCACGCGTTCGATTACCTCGACCACCAGCCGGTGCGGGTGAACACCCGCGATGTGCCGACGCCGTACGCCAAGGGGCTTGAGTACGAGTACCTGCCCAACCCGGAGCGGATCGCGGCGGCGGTGAAGGGCATCGTCGGGGCATGAGAGCCGAAGCCGCGGTCATGGGCACGCTGTCCGCGGCTCACAACCACGCGATGCGCGCGGTCTCGGCCTTCGTCGCGGCGGTCGGCGAGTTTGTCGCCAAGGCCATCGCGGCGTTCCTCATCTACGGCCTGCTTGGGTGGGTCATCGTCGTCGCGGCGGTCATCCGCCTGTCCGGTGCGGACCATTGGATCAGCTGGATCGTGCTTGGCGTGCTCGCGACGGCGCTGCACCTGTTCTTCACGCTCCCGGCGATCATCTCGTTCTGCGTGATGGCCGGCGTGCGGGCCGCGGTGCGGAAGCTCGGGCTGGGCGAAGCCGTGCTCGACGGGCTGGCGTTCCAGATCTTCGGTGCAAACCCGGACCTCGCCGACCGCCCACTCGAGGAACTGGATGAAGCCGAGGTGCGAGCCGCGGCGGACGCTGCGGCGGCGGAGCTCAAACGCGAGGTCGGCCTGCTCGGGAGGGTGCGTCGGTTCGTCCTGCGCCGGGTCTTCCACCGCGCGGTGAAGATCGTGCTGGGCGAGTACCTCGCCCGGGTGCACAGCGCGATCCTCGACGGCGGGCGGATCACCCTCCGCGACGTGACCACCGCGGTAGGGCGCACGATAGACGAGCACCTGGCCGACCAGCTCGCAACGAACTCCAAGCGGGTGCTGACGGGGATCGTGCTGATCGAGGCGTGCGTGGTGGTGCTGGCCCCGCTGCCGCTGCGGTGGCTGCCGATCTGAGGGCGATCAGGCGGCTTGAGCACGCCCCGGTCAAGCCGCTCGCCGAGGACGCCGATAACGAGGACAGACCTTCCCCGGAGCCCCGCGTGCTGACGACCGCCCACAACGATCTCTCGTGGACCGCCCAGACTTGGTCGCCCATCTGGTTCTACAACCACGTGCCCGGTCTTGGATCGGGGGCGGACGCCGTCTTCTGCGCGATCCCGAAGAACGGGTGCAAGTCGTTCAAACGCGTCTTCATGCGCGCTACCGGTGACGCGATCGGGCTCGACGAGTTTCGCCCCGGGATGCATGTGCAGGTCGCCGAGCGGTGGTCGATGAGCAATATCCCCAAGCCCGAGCGGGCCGCGATCCTCGATTCGGCCCGCACGATCGTCTTTCTCCGCGACCCCGCGCTGCGGATCGCCTCGGCGTACGCGGACAAGGTCGCCCGCGTGCCCGACCGTGCTGACAACGCCTCGATGTACGCCGACGTGTGGGCGCACGAGAACCTGCCCGGCGCCCCCACCGCCGAGCGGGGGATCAGCTTCAGCGAGTTCGTGCGGTACCTCGCGCGGACCGCGTGCGACGCGATGGACCCGCACTGGAAGCCGCAGGCGTGCTACACCGCCGGGCGGACGTTCGGGTTCGTCGGCGACGTCTCCCACATGGCCCGCGACCTCAACCGCATGCAGGACTGGCTCGGCATTGACGTCGGTCGCATGCCCGAACGCCCGCAGGTGGCCCGCGCCGCGGGCACGCCCGGCGAGCACGCCGACACGCCCGCGGGCGAACTCCTCCGCGCGGGCGTGCTCCCCGGGGCCGAATCGCTCTACACGCTCGAGCTGACCTGCCTGATCGAAGCGCGGTACAGCGAGGACCGCGAGCTGTTCGAGCGCCTGGTCCCCGCACGCGCTGCTTGATGCTCTAAACTCCCGCCGTGCTGATCGACCCCGCCACCCTGCTCGTGTTCGCCGGCGCGGCGCTGGTGCTCAACCTGACGCCCGGGCCGGACATGCTCTACACGTTGGCCCGCGCCTCAGCGGGCGGGCTCCGCGCGGGCGTCGCATCTGCCATCGGGAACTTCGCGGGCACGCTCGTGCAGACCGCGGCGATCGCTGTCGGGCTCGGGGCGCTGCTCGCCCAGTCCGCCACAGCGTTCACAGCCCTCCGCTGGGCGGGCGCGGCGTACCTCATCTTCGTCGGGCTCCGCATGCTCTTAGCCCGCACGCCCGCAGCCGCCGATCCGTCACGCCCGCCCGCGCCCCGGCGGACCCTCGCCCGTGTCGCGATCGAGGCGTTCCTCATCCACACGCTCAACCCGAAGGTCGTGGTCTTCTTCCTCGCGTTTCTCCCCCAGTTCATGGACCCCGCCCGCGGGTCCGCGACAGCTCAGATGATCCTGCTCGGGCTCTGGTTCGCAGCCCAGGCGAGCCTGGTGCTCGTGGTGCTCTCGGCGATCGCAGGGCGGGCCCGCCGAGCCCTGGGCTCGCGAGAGCGGCTCGGCGTCTGGCTCAAACGGGCCGGGGGTGCGGTCTTCGTCGGGCTCGGCGCCCGCCTGGCAGCCTCGCCGTAGCGTCCACGCGATCGCCCGGGGCGTGCGCACGACACGGGCGAATCAACGCCGTACAATCACTTTCGCAGCTCCCGCCTCCCCTCCCGACCCCACGACCGACGCCTCGGAGTTCCCCGCATGCCCATCGAGATCACCATGCCCCGGCTCTCCGACACGATGGAGCAGGGCACCGTCGTGAAGTGGAACATCGCCGAGGGCGACAGCGTCTCCTCGGGCGACGTGATCGCCGACATCGAGACCGACAAGGCGACGATGGAACTCCAGTCGTTCGACGACGGCACCGTCGCCAAGCTGCCGGTCGCCGAGGGCGAGCAGGTCGCGGTGGGCACCGTGATCGCGGTATTGGCCGAGGACGGCGAATCCGCCGCGGACGCTGCCAAGGGCGCGTCTTCTGGCGCGCCGAAGAACGCAGCCAAAGCCGAGTCCGGCTCTGACTCGTCGGGTCCCGCAACGGCCACCGCGACCGAGGCGCCCTCCAAGCCCAGCAACGGCACCGCCGCGGGCGCACCGAACAACGGCTCCTCGAACGGCAGCACCTCGACCGAAGGCGGTCGCATCTTCGCCAGCCCCTTGGCGCGCAAGCTCGCCGCCGAGAAGGGCGTGGACCTCGGAGCCCTCGCGGGCTCGGGCCCGTCGGGGCGGATCGTCAAGCGTGACGTCGAGTCCGCCGCCGGCTCGGGGGCGACGGCGCCGCGTGCCGAGTCGGGCCCGCTGGTCGCCGGCTCGGTGACCGCCGCCCCGCCGTTCGTCGGCACCGGCGCCGGGCTCGAGGACCGCGCCGTCGAGCTAAGCAACATGCGCGCGACGATCGCCAAGCGCCTCGTCGAGTCCAAGACGACCATCCCCCACTATCAGGTCACCATGAGCGCCCGTCTGGACGCGCTGATGGAGCTCCGCGAGCAGCTCAACGACCAGCTCGAGCCGCAGGGCGTGAAGCTGAGTGTCAACGACTTCCTCGTCCGCGCGTGCGCGATCGCGATGCACGAGCACCCGTTCATCAACAGCTCGTGGGTTGAATCCGGCCCGAAGATCCAGCTGCACGGGCACGTCAACGTGGGCGTTGCTATCGCACTGCCCCAGGAGCGCGGCGGCGGGCTCGTCGTCGCCACCCTGCGAGACGCCGACCGCATCGGGCTGCGTCAGATCTCCGCCGAGACCAAGCGCCTGGCCAAGAAGGCCCGCGACAAGGGCCTGACCATCGATGAGATGTCCGACTCGACGTTCACGATCTCCAATCTCGGCATGTTCGGCGTGGACCACTTCACCGCGATCATCAACCCGCCCAACGCGTGCATCCTCGCCGTCGGGCGGGCGATCGAGAAGCCGTTCATCGAGCGCAACGACGAGGGCGAGGCCGAGCTGGTGCTGGGTCACGAGATGTCGATGACGATCAGCTCGGACCACCGGGTCGTCGACGGCGCGATGGCCGCCCAGTACCTCAACTCGGTCAAGCAGCTGCTGGAGAACCCGGCGACGCTGCTCGTCTGAGCGCGCCGTGGCACCCCCGCTCGACAACAAGACCGGCGCCACCGGCATCACAAGCGTGGACGCCCTGCGCATCTTCCCCCTGGGCCGCTGGCTGCTCATCACGGGGGTCGTCGTGTTCCTCGCGCTCAACGGGCTCGGGCTGTACTGGATCAAGTCCGGGCTCGAGCAGCCGCTCGTCACCGCCGCCGCCCCGGGCACCATCTCCACCCAGCTCGCCCCGGGTGATTACACGTGGGTCCGCGTCGATACGATCACCCCGGCTCCGGACTCCGCCCCGTTTGAAGCGGCGCCCGCGGACCCCAACGCCGCGACCGTGACGCCTCTGAACAACAACGCCTGGCTCATGATTGATCAGGTCTCGTACGACCTGCTCGCCAGCATGACCGTCACAGCAGACACCCCGCTCACCATCGAAATCCGCGGCGACGCCGACCAGTTCCCCGTCGCGCTCCACCGCGACCAACGCACCTGGCTCGAGCACATCGCCAAACGCCTGGCGATGCTCGTCGTCGTGCCGATCGCGCTGGTCGTCGCCGGGCTCGTTGTGGGCCTGCGGAACTCGCAGCGGCGCAACGCCGCGTTGGTCGCCGCGATGGGCGAGGTGCCCTGAAACGTCCGCCGATACCCGCGTCCTGAGCCCCTCAGGGCCGATCCGGAACACCGCCCTCGAAATCCGCGTTCCCCATGTCACAATGACCCTGCACGCCATGAACGCACACGAGCACAACCCGCCGACCCTCCGCATCGGCCCCGGCGCCGAGCCCGACGGCTCGTCGGACCCGCACGGGCTGCTCGCCAGCGCCCGCGCCGAGGCCCAACGCCGTGCCGACGACGAGCAGCAGGGCGCCCGCATCGCCCGCCGACTCTTCGGCGCCTTCATCGCGTGCCTGCTGATCGCGCTGATCTGCTTCGTGATCGTGCCCGAGCTCGCCGGCGTCTACGTCCCCGCATGGGTGCCGCTGCTGAGTTTCGTCGCGATCGCCGCGGGCACGATCCTCACGATGCCCGAGCGCGAGCCGGCCGAAGAAGAAGCGTGCGGCTGCGACGACGGCAACCCGGTCGGGTGCTGCCCCGGCCCGCGCCCACTGCGATCGCCGCAGCGCGGGTCAGAATGATATTTTTTTGAGACGTCCTTCGGACCCCTTTCACGTATCATCGGTTCAGAACCGAGCGGTTGCGTTCGCGTGAGTCGCCTCCGCCCGAAACGGGACGCCACATGCCAACATTCGAGTTGCTGTACGTGAGTACACGCCCGCGGAAGACCACGGACCAGATCGTGGTGGATGACATCGTGCTGCCCGCGATGCGGGTCAACCGCGCCCTCGACATCACCGGGTGCCTCTGGTTTGGACCGACCCGCTTCCTTCAGATCCTCGAAGGTGAAAAAGACGTGGTCGAGGAGCTCTACGCCCGCATCCAGCAGGACACCCGCCACCGCGACGTGCGACTCGTTCATTCGGGACCGATCGCCGCGCGTTCGTTTCAACGCTGGGCGATGCACCCGATCAAGGGCAGCGAGACGGACGAGATCAGCGCCTTGCTTAGCACCCTCGCGCCCAACGCAGTGCCTCTCACCGCGCCGGCGAGCACGCCCACGCGTGTGCCCGAGAATTGCTCGCTGCGCGTGAAGTTGCTCTCGCTCGCGACACGCAAACACGCGGGCACCCCGCACGCCTGATCACCCCTCGGCCGGCTTGCCCCGCCCGACCAGCATGATCAACCCGAGCACGCACAACCCCAGCGCGCCCACGCCCGACGCAACCGCGACCGACCCGAGCATGATCGTGCTCCTCGACACGGCCCGCCTGGTCGTGTACGGGTCCAGATCGTTCGAAACGTGGAAGCACCCCTCGCCCGCCCAGTAGCACAACCCTAAGAGGATCGCTGCGAGCGTAAACGCGGAACCCACCGCCAGGATCTTGTCCTTCGGGCTCGACGTTGATTCCCGGATCGCGTCCCAGAGCAAACCCATCGCGGCCCCCCTAATCGCGACCCACCATACCAGCCCACCCGCCCGGGTGAAACACCCCGCGTGTTCCCCGCCACACACAGAACCAGCCCCGCGCGTGACTTTCGGTCCGGGCGGCCGACAATCCCCCCCATGCCCAAACATCCCTCCAGGCTCCCCGACCACCAACTCCCCTTCCTGATGGCGGGCGGGCTGCTGCTGGCGGGAATCGCCGGGTACGTCAACGTCGTCGTCATCGCACTGGGCGGGCCCCCGGTCACGCACGTCACCGGCACCGTCAGCCGCCTCAGCGCCGATCTCGGGCGGGCCGACGTCAACGACGCGCTGTTCGTGCTGTCTTTGGTCGCCTCGTTCATCGCCGGCGCGGGCGTCAGCGGGTTTGTGCTTGGCACCCAGACGCTCCGCCTGGGCCGGCGCTACGGCGTCGCGGTCCTCATCGAGGCCGTCCTGCTCGGCTCCGCCACCGTGCTGTTCCCCCACGCGTTCGGCATCGCGGTGCTGCTCGCCGCAGGTGCCGCGGGCCTGCAGAACGGAATGGCATCGTCCTACCGCCACCTCATCCTGCGCACCACGCACGTCACGGGCATCGCGACCGACCTCGGCTTCGAACTCGGGCGGCGATTGGCCGGGCACCGCGTCGAGGCGTGGCACTTCGTGCTGCTGCTCGGGCTGCTGCTCGCGTTCGGGACCGGCGGCGTCCTCGGGGCGTTCGCCCACCGCGACCACGGCGTGCAAGCGCTCACCCTCCCGACCGCCCTCCTCGCCGCGGCGGGGTTCAGCTACTTCGGGTGGCGCCGCATCAGCGGCTTCGCGCACAGATCGGCTCGGTGAGCGCCGGGATCACCCCTTCTCCGACCGCCGCCGCTTGAGCTCGGCGTCCAAGAACCCCTCCAAGTGCCCCGCGAGCACCAGGTCCGGGTTCATCACCTCGAAGTTCGTCCGGTGGTCCTTCACCCGGTTGTCGTAGATCACGTACGACCGGATCTGCGCGCCCCACCCGCGCCGCTCGATCTTCCCGCCCGCGGCTTCCATGATCTCCGCCTCGCGACGCTCCTCCTCGAGCAGCTCGAGCTTCGCCATCAAGATGTCCAACGCCTGTCGCTTGTTCTGGATCTGATCGCGGTGCGTGGACGCGAGGATCATGATCCCCGTCGGCTTGTGCACCAGCCGGATCGCGCTGGCCACCTTGTTTACGTTCTGCCCGCCGGGCCCGGAGCTGCGCGCAAACGCCTGGATGTCCAGGTCCTTGTCCGGGATCTCGACGGCACCGGACGCCTCGAACTCGGGCGTCACGTCGATCGTCGCGAAGCTCGTCTGGCGTTTGCCCTGCGAGTTGAACGGGCTCACCCGCGCCAGCCGGTGCGTGCCGCGCTCACACGCCATGTTCCCGAACGCGTACGGTCCCTTCACGTGCAGCGTCACCGAGTCGATCCCGACCTCGCTGCCGTAGCTCTTCTCGATCTCCTCGACCTTCCACTTCATCCGCTCGAAGAAGAGCAGGTACATCCGCAGCAGCATCTCGGCCCAGTCGTTCGCCTCGGTGCCGCCGTCGCCCGCGTGGATCGTCACGAAGCAATCGCGGTGGTCGTGCTTGCCGCTGAGCAGCGACTGCAGCTCGACCTTGTCCATCCGCGTGAGCAACTCGGCGAGCTGCCCGTCCGCCTCTTCGAGCAGGTCCTTGTCGTTCTCCTCGCGGCTCATCTCGTACGCCAGCTTGGCGTTCTCGAAATCCTCGATCACGCCCGTCAACGGGCCGATCTGCGCCTTGATGAGCTTGAGCTCGGAGACAATCTCATTCGCCTTGTCCTGGTTGTCCCAGAAATCGGCGGCCCCCATGACCTCCTCGAGGTCCTTCAGCTTCCCGACACGTGTGTCGTAGTCAAAGAGAGTCGCGGATCGTTAAAATCCGCGCCTCGAGGTCGGCGATCACGTTGTGGTGGGCTTCGAGCTGCATTGTTCGGGCTCCTTGGGCGGGGATGGTAGTCGCCCGACGCCCCGTCGTACCATCCCGGCATGGTCGAGCACCCCGCGACCATCACGGACCCGGGCCAGGCAGCGGCCGCCGCCCCGCTGCTCGCGCAGGCGTGGTTCCTGATCCTGCTGCTGGTGATCCTGGGCGTCGCGTCGGTGACGGTGCTCGGCGTGCTCTTCTCGCTCCGACGCCACCGGGCCGCCGCGCCCCGGCGCAAGCGTCAGGTGACGTCCAAGCTCAGCGCGTGGGACGAAGCCGCCGCCCGCGTCGAACCCTGGGAAGGCCCCGACCCCGCGGACCTCGACGATCCCGACGAAGACACCTAGCCGCCAGCGTTCAGCCGCTCGACCAGCCGCTCGGCGGGCGCATGCCCGAGCCGCTGCGACAGCCGTGCCTGCTCGATCGCCCGCTCGGCGCGCCCCGCACGCTCGCTCCACAGCGCCGCTTCAAACGCCACCGCGCCGTCCCCCGGGCGTGCCGCGAGCGATCGCTCGTAC
>BQJQ01000040.1 GCA_021604785.1 Phycisphaeraceae bacterium | reverse complement strand
GACCTCGACGAAGCCGTGCTGGGCGTGCGGTACTCGGCGTTCGGGTACGCCGGGCAGAAGTGCTCCGCCTGTTCGCGCTGCATCGTGGTGGACCCCGAGGGCCCCGACGGCGCGCACACGCGGACATTCCTCGAACGTCTCGCCGGCGCCACCCGCGCGCTCGTGTGCGGCGACCCGACCCACCCGGGCACGGACGTCCCGCCAGTCATCGACAGCGAAGCCGCCGCGGGCATACGCCGGTTTATCGACACGGCCCGATCCGAGGGCGTGAGCGAGCTGGTCGGAGCCAAGGACTTTGCTCCCTCTCCACCCCGGGGAGAGGGCCGGGGTGAGGGGTCTTCGATGCTCGCCGACCTCGTCCCGCCGCACGTCTTCACCGGCGTCACGCCCGAGCACACCATCGCCCGCCAGGAGATCTTCGGCCCCGTCCTCGCGGTGCTGCACGCGCGGACGTTCGACGAGGCCCTGGCGATCGCCAACTCCCACGCCTACAAGCTCACCGGCGGCGTCTTCACCCGCAAGCCCTCCCACATCGAGCGCGCCAAACGCGAGTTCCGCGTCGGCAACCTCTACATCAACCGCGGGTGCACGGGGGCGCTGGTGGGCCGCCAGCCCTTCGGCGGGTTCGGCATGTCGGGCGTGGGCTCCAAGGCCGGCGGGCCGGACTACCTGCTCCAGTTCGTCGAGCCGCGGGCGTGCAGCGAGAACACGATGCGGCGCGGGTTTGCGCCGGAGCTGTAATGAAACCGGGTACACGCCGAGTCATGAAGGGTTTGGGAATCGCGGCGGTCTGGATCGTGGCGATTGCAGTCACGCTTCCGCTGATGGCGTGGAACTGGCTCAGCTTCAGCTATAGCTCAACCGGTTCACTCGACAGCGACACGAAAGATGTACTCGTTCGGGTCTTCGCAAACTGGGAAGGGCTCATGTTCAGCGAGCACCCGCACCGGGTGTCGGTCATGTTCCTTGGAGCCGACGCGGGAGACTTCCGGTACTTCCCCGCGACCGGCGAGGTGGGCGAGTGGCCGCAGGACACCACCTGGCCGACTCGGGGCGACACCGTTGGCGTTTTGTCTGAGGCACTCATTCTCGACCGAATCCTGATCGCCCGGCCGGAACTGGATTCTGATGTCGCTGATCGATGTGCCCGAGATGTCATCCAGATGATCGACCGTGCTGAGCGGCACGAGTACACCGGATTGGACTTCGACAGGATCTATGACCAGATCGGCGTCCCGGATGCACCGATACCCGAAGGGTGGGAACAGCTCTGGGTGTGGTACGGTGGTGAGCGAGCTGCGACTCGCTCGGTGACAGGTCCGAGCGTGCTGTTTCCGCTGGTCCCGATTGTTGTGGCGATTGGTGCCACGTTGTTCATCGTCGGGGTGGGGAGGCGTCGCGGTCCGAAGCCGCCACCGCCACCTCCAAGCGGATGACTTCTCCCACCCTCTCCCCTTGGGGGATAGGGTGGAATCTGCAGACCCCTCACCCCAGCCCTCTCCCCAAAAGGGAGAGGGAGGAAGAGAAGACGCGTGGGATTAGTGACACCCACACCCCGACCCGCACCTGCCTGACTTCGCGTAGTCGTACTTCGGCTCCCACCCGTTCGCGCCGCCGAGCAGGTCGAACATGGGCCACGTCGGGCAGAAGTCGTCGCCCGGGCCGATGGGGGTGGTGCCGGTGCGGACGATCGAGCCGTCGGCGTTCTTGCGGAACGCGCTGATGCCCGGGTGCGGGTTGCCTTTGTCGTCCATGTACCCCATCGTGCGCGCAAAGTCGGACCCCGCGCCCGAGACGCAGGTGTAGTTCCACCCGCGGCTGGCGGCGAAGTCGGCGGTGGTCTTGGGGTCGTCGTTGGAGCAGAGGACGAAGGCCGCCCGGTCGGCGATCGCCTCGGCGTGCCCGCGGAACCCGTCGGCCCAGTGCGTGCAGTAGACGCACCCCTTGCCCATGTTGTGGACGAGGATGAGGTCGTCCTTGTCGCCGAAGAGGGCCGAGAGGCGGACGGGCGAGCCGTCGGTGGCTTTGAACTCCCAGTCGTCCACGGGCTGGGGCTTCGCCTTGGCCTGGGCGTCGCGCAGGGCGGCCTTGGCGTCCATCACGGCTTTGGACAGGCGGGCGATCTCGTCGTTCATTGTGGATTCCTCCTTCGGGGCCCCGAGCGTACCGCGCGGCGGGGCAACAATGCGAGGCCCCTTCTCGGACCACCGCCCGCACGACCCGCTCCCGGCGGGCGCCGATCTCGGGCGATTCACAGCCGCCGCCCGCGGGCGCGGCAGACTGCACGCCTCGGAGCCCGCATGACGACCCAACCGGTTCACCAAGCCGAGCCCGACAGCCCGCACGCCGGGGTGTTCGAGCGCGCCGAGACGGTCAGCGACTGGGACGACGACTACTACCACCCGATCGCCGAGCGGCTGTATGACCGCCAGGTGGCGAGGATGCTCGAGCGTCTGGGCGTGCCCCCGGGCGGGGCGGTGACCGACGCGGGGTGCGGGCCGGGCGTGCACGCGATCCGGGCGGCGAAGCGCGGGTTCCGCGTCGAGGCGCTGGACCTGTCGCACACGATGCTGGGCGAAGCCGAGCGGCGCGCGGTGGACGCGGGCGTGGGCGAGAAGATCACGTTCGAGCAGGCGGACCTGACGAGCCTGAGCATCCCCGACGCAAGCCGACGGCATGTGTTCTCGTGGGGCGTGGTCATCCACATCCCCGACGCCGAGGCGGCGCTGGACAACCTCGCGCGGATCGTCGCGCCGGGCGGGCGATTGGCGCTGCACCTGACCAACAGCGCCGCGATCGACCACACGCTCGAGGGGTGGGGGCGTTCGGTGCTGCGCCGGCCGCTGGAGATCGAGCAGCGCGAGCTGGGCCCGGGCGCGTGGTACGAGATGAACGACGAGCGGCTGTGGGTCTGGCGGTTCAACCTCGACGCGGTCGCGGCGTTCCTGGCGCGGCGCGGGCTGACCTTGCGGCACCGGTGGACCGCCGAGTGCTCGGAGGTTCAGCGGCGCATCAAGGGCCCGGCGCGGTCCGGGTTGCTCCTGGCGAACAACGCGGCGGCGGCAGTGCGCGTGCCCGCGGCGTGGAGCGCCACGAACCTGCTCGTGTTCGAGCGGACGGCCTAGAGAAACCCCGCGCAGGCGGGATCAGCCCGCGGGCGTCTCGGCCTTCGCTTCGGATTTGGCTTCGGTCTTGGCTTCGGCCCCGCGGATCTCGCGGTTGGTCGCGCCGTCCACGAACCCCTGGAGCTTGCGCGAGCGGACCGGGTGCTGGAGCTTGCGGATCGCCTTGGCCTCGACCTGGCGGACGCGCTCGCGGGTGACCTTGAAGATCCGCCCGACCTCTTCGAGGGTGTAGGTGTACCCGTCGCCGATGCCGTAGCGGAGCTTGATGATCTCCCGCTCGCGGTAGGTCAGCGTCTTGAGGACGCTCTCGATCCGCTGCTTGAGCATGTCCTGGGCGGCGGCTTCGTCCGGCGCGGACTGGCTTTTGTCCTCGATGAAGTCGCCGAAGTACGAGTCCTCACTCTCGCCGACCGGGCGGTCCAGCGAGACCGGGTGCTTGGAGATCTTCATCACCCGGCGCGTCTCGACCACGGGCAGCCCGGCCTTCTCGGCCAGCTCCTCGATCGTCGGCTCGATCCCCGTCTCCTGCAGCATCGACTTCTGGATGTTGCGGAGCTTGGTCATCGTCTCGATCATGTGGACCGGGATGCGGATCGTTCGGGCGTGGTCCGCGATGGCGCGGGTGATCGCCTGGCGGATCCACCACGTCGCGTAGGTGCTGAACTTGTACCCGCGTTGATACTCGTACTTGTCGACCGCGCGCATCAGTCCCGTGTTTCCCTCCTGGATCACGTCGAGGAAGCTCAGCCCGCGGTTGCGGTACTTCTTGGCGATCGAGACCACCAGGCGGAGGTTGCCGCCAGAGAGGTCGCGCTTCGCCTGCTCGTACTCGTAGAACACGGTGGAGATCGCCTCGATGCGCCGTGCCAGCTCGTCGGGCTCTTCGAGGACGAGCGTCCGCAGGCCCGCGAGTTCCTCTTCCATGACGAACCGGTCCTCGTCGCAGACATGGTCGTCGGTCTTGGCCCGCTCGAGTTCCGCCGACAGCTCGGACATCTTCGCGCTGATCGACTTGAGCTTGCGCATCAGGGGCACGATCCGGCCCGTCCGCAGGCACAGCTCCTCGGTCAGCGACGCCATCCGGCGCCGCCGCGAGTCCATCCGCTCGCCGATCTGCCGGATCTTGGCGGCGTTGCCCCGCGCCCGCTTGGACCGCAGCGCCTCGATCTCGTCCCAGTCTTCGCGGTTGAGGTCCGCGAGACGCTCGATCGTGACAAGGTTCGCCGGGATGCGCGTCGCGATCTTTTCTTTGTGGTTTTCCTCAGCAGTCGAGATCCGCATCGTCCGGTCGAAGGGCAGCTCGCCCGCGTCGACCTGGCGGAGGATCTCGATCGCCCGCGCGATGACGTAGTCGCACTCGAGGCAGCGCCGGCGGAAGATCATCCGCGTGACCTCGATCTTTTTGGCCAGCCGGATCTCCTCGTCGCGCGTCAGCAGCGGGATCGTGCCCATCTGCGTCAAGTACATCCGCACCGGGTCGTCGATGCGGCGACCGCTCGATTCCTCGGAGCTGATCGCTTCGTCGATCTCGCGGGCCGCGGTCCGGTCGTCCATCGCGGCGGCCTCGGCGACGTCACGCTCGGCCTGGGAGACGGTGTTCTGCACCGGGCCGTGGTGGTCCGCGTTGATCTGGGCGCGGACGGGCTGGTTGGCCCCCTCGCGCTCGCCGCCGGCGACGGACATCGCCCGGAACCGGCGCGTCACCGTCAGCGACGACCCGTTGTTGCCGTTGCGACGCTCGCGGTACAGGCGCCCGCGAAACTCCATCTCGTCGATCATCTCGACGCCGAGCCGGTCGATGAGCACGAGCAGCCGGTCCACGCGGATGGGGTCGACCATCTCGTCGGGCAGCGTGTTGTTCAGCTCCTCGTAGCTCAGCCACCCCCGTTGGGAAGCCAGCTCGAAGAGGTTCAGCACCGCGGGGTGTAGTTCGTTCTGCACGGATCGACTCCCTGAACACATCTCTCGGGGCGCGTCGGTGCGCCCCGTCCAACACATCTGCCGGGCGTTACGCCTGCCCGGGCACCCCGCCGCGGGTCAGCCTGACTCGCGGGTTCTTGCCATACGTAGCTTGCACGGACTTCAAACGTTCCAGCCGCTCGAGCGCCGAGTCCCCCTCGGGCGCGGGCTCGGCGTCGTTGTTCTTGGTTCCGACCAGCGCGTCGTCGATGCCGATCGACTCGAGGCACTCGGTCAGCATCTCGGACAGGCGCTCGAGCTTGCCCTCGCAGCGCATCCACGCGTCCTGGCGCAGCGTCGTCGCGCACGCCGCCGCCTCGACCGGGTCGAACGATCCGGGATGGTCGGTTGCTTCGTGGGCCATGTCGTCGAGCACCGCGGTGAGCTCGGGCTCGATGCCATCCGAAGTCAGTCTTTGCACCGCGTCCGCGACAACCCGCGTCATGGGTGAACGGTAGGCGTGCGCCGAAAGCCGGTCTCGGTGCTCGCCCGCGAGCGAGACCCACAGCGACCCCTCGCACAGCAGGCACCCCAACGCCAGCTCCCGCGCGTCGGGTTTGTGTGAGACTGGTTTCAATTCCGCCTCGCCCGATGTGCCGTGACGGCGCGTCCGCCCGCCGGGGATCGACGCGTACACCGTCGCCTCGTCCACCCCCGCGGCACGCGCGATCTGCTGGACCATGAGCTTTTTGCGCACCGGCGGCAGCCCGGACAGCCCGAGCGAGACCAGGCGGTCCAGCTCCTCCTGCACCGCCGTGCTTCGCGCCGCCGGGCCCGCGTTGGCGAGCCGCTCGCGGATGCGGGCGAAGTGCCACACCGCCAAGTCCTGAGCGTCGTCGATGACTGTTAGGAACTGTTCCGCGCCGCCGTCGCGTTTGAGCAGCTCGTCCGGGTCTTTCGCGTCGGTCGCGGTTGAGAGTGCGGCGATCTTGAGGTCCAGGGCTTCGCTGAAGAGCACCTCGAACGCCCGGTCCGCCGCACGCTGCCCGGCCTCGTCGCCGTCGAACAGGAGCACGACGGTCGTGCACAGGCGGCGCAGCAGGGCCGCGTGCCCCGCGGTGAGCGCGGTGCCCAGCGTCGCGACGACGTTGGTGATCCCCGCCTGGTGGCACGCGATCACGTCCGTATACCCCTCGACGACGACCGCGACCCCCTGTTTCTGGATCGCCCGGCTCGCCTGATGGAGCCCGTAGAGCGTCCGCGACTTGTCGAACAGCGACGTCTCGGGGCTGTTGAGGTACTTGGGCTCGTCTTCGTCGTCGATGCGGCGGCCGCCGAACGCGATGACCTTGCCCGTCTGGGCTTGGTGGATCGGGAAGATGAGGCGGTTGCGGAGCGCGTCGTACCCGTCGCCGTCGTCGCGTCGCTTGAGCAGCCCGAGCGCGAACAGGCACCGCTCGTCGAGCCCTTTGGACTTGGCGAACCGGACAAGCCCGTCCCACATCGCCGGCGAGGTGCCGATTGCGAACGCTTCGATCATGTCGGGCGTGATGCCGCGGCGCTCGATGAGCTCGCGCGCCGCGACCCCGTGTTCCGGGTGGGTCAGCAGCGAGCGGTAGAACGCCGCGGCCTGCTGGTTCGCTTCGAGCAGGTCCGCCCGGGCCGGCCCGTCGCCCGACGCGGCGCCGCTGGCTGGGGCCCGGCGCGGGCGCAGCTCGATCCCGGCCCGCTCGGCAAGCAGCTTGATGACCTCGGGGAACTCCATCGCGTGGTACCGCTGGACGAACGTGAAGACGTCCCCGCCGGCCCCGCACGCGAAGCAGTGGAAGATCTGCTTGTTGGGCACGACGTACATCGACGGCTTGCGGTCGTCGTGGAACGGGCAGAGCCCGACGTACTCGCGTCCCTTGGCTTTGAGAGAGACCACCTCGCCCACGACGGCAACGATGTCCGACGCGTCGCGGACGCGCTGCACATCATCTCCGCCCTGGTCACGCGTGGTCATCCGTGTAATCCTTCACACCAGCCGAGACACCGGCACCCGCCGGCATCGTGCCGGCGAGGCAAGGCCGGCGCACCGCACCGCCGTCCGTACTTCCGTTGCCGATCCGATCGTGGTCAAGTCCTCGAGCCAGACCCGAAACAACCCCGACCCCGTGGCCCCGGCGGAGGCGCCGCAAGACACGAGCACGGCCCGGGCGTCGGGAGAAGCAATCGATCGCTGCCGAATCCGCTGATGGGCGGCAAGGCGATCCGTGGTTCGACGCCGATGACTCCCAAAACACTAGCACGGGTTCGGGGGCAATCAAACCACCTGGGGGATTGACGCAGGTTTCGCAGATTGTGCCGGTTCTGCCGCTTCTGCGGACGCCCGAGAAGCGTTGGAGACCCACAGGGCACACGCCGGGGGCGGGCGACGTCCCATACAACTGTGCCGTGGTCCGCCGGGTGGTCATCTTCTCTGGACGCGTCCAAGGCGTCTTCTTCCGCGCCACCGCCAAGCGGTGCGCCGGGGGGCACCCCGTCACCGGGTGGGTCCGCAACGAATCCGACGGGTCGGTCCGCATGGAGGTGCAGGGCGATGCGCCCGCCGTCGAGGGCGCGCTCGCGGACCTCCGCCGGGCCAAGGCGTCCAACATCGAGCGGGAGGACGTCTCGGATGTTCCGCTCGTCGAGGACGAGGGTGTGTTCGAGATCCGGCGCTGAGGGGCTACGGTGATCGCGTGCTGATCCTCTTCGACATCGACATGACCCTGATCGAGTCGGGCGGCGTCGGGCTGCGCTCGATGGTCGCTGCCGGCCGCCGGCTCTTCGGTGAAGGCTTCACCGCCGAGGGCATCGCGTTCGGCGGGCAGCTTGACCCGCTCATCCTCGCGCAGATGTTCGCGCAATCGGGCGTGGACCCGACACCCGACGCGCTCGCGAGCTTCCGCGAGGCGTATGCCGCTGAGCTGGCGCTCGCCCTCGAGACCCCCGGCGTCTCCCGCACGCTGGCGGGTGTTCCCGAACTGCTCGGCGCGTTGGACGATCTCGCTGACGCGTGCGCGCTGGGCGTGCTCACGGGCAACTTCGAGGAGACCGGGCGGCTCAAGCTCGCCGCCGCGGGCATCGACGCGGACCGGTTCGCGGTGCGTGTCTGGGGCGACCACTCGCCGCACGACCCGCCTGCGCGTGAGCACCTGCCGCCAGTCGCGTTTGTGCTGCACGAAAAGATCTTGGGTCGTACCATCGATCCCGGGCTCGTCACGCTTGTGGGCGACACAGAGCACGACGTGCGGGCAGCGAAGATGAATGGGTGCCGCGTGCTCGGGGTCGCGACGGGATACGTCTCGGCCGAGCAGTTGGCCAAGGCCGGCGCGGACCGTGTGGTGGATGATCTGACGAACACGCGCGGGGTGGTGCAATGGCTGACGATGGCGTGACAACAATGACCTCGCCCGAGCGAGCCGTGCCGTCGATCGCGCGCCCCGTCGCGTTGCGCGAGCGGTTCGCGTCGATGGACGTGCTGCGTGGGTTCGCGCTCTTGGGAATCCTGGTGCCGAACATCTTCATGTTCGCGTTCCCGTGGGTTTCGGGCGAGAACGCGGACGCGATGGCCGAGGCGGTCCTGATCGCCGCGCCCGAGACCTACATGGTGAACGACGCCGCCAACGCCCTCGCGATTGACGTGATGGGCGTCTTCTTCATGGGCAAGTTCATGTTTCTGTTCGCGACGCTCTTCGGCGCGGGGGTGGTGCTGTTCGACCGCAAGTTTCACACGCCCGATGTACGTGTTCCGCTCTCTCGCGGCGCCGGCGTGTGGTATGTCCGATGCGCTTGGCTGCTCGCGATCGGGCTCGTGCACGCCTTCGGGCTCTGGTTCGGCGACATCCTCGTCTGGTACGCCCTGGCCGGGATGGCCGCGGTCTGGTGGATCCGCCGGTGGCGCCCGCGGACGCTCATCATCTTCGCGATCGTCACGTACCTCTTCGGCACGCTCGTGTGGCTCGGGATGATGGCGATCTTCGACCAGATGATTCAGAACGGTGACATGCCCGCCGAGCAGATGACGGGGCCCTCGCCCGCTGACGACATCGCGGTCTATGCCCACGGCTCCTACCTCGACGCGGTGATCGCCCGCATCAAGACACTGGTGCCCTGGTACTTCATCATGCCTTTCACGTTCTTCTGGCAGATCACCGGGCTGATGGCCCTGGGTATCGCGCTGGCTCGCTTGGGCGTCTACACCGGGCAACGCTCGGCGAAGTTCTACGCGACCCTCGCCCTCGTCGGCATCCCGGTCGGCCTCGCGATCACGCTGGGCGTTGCCCACTTCGTCGAGGGGCTCAACTCGCCCCTCTCGGGCATGTACTGGATGGCCGTCGCGCAGCTCGCCGGGGCGCCGCTTGCGCTGGGGTACGCGGGGCTGGTGCTCCTCGGGACTCGTGCCGCGGTCCTGCGCCCGCTCGCAGCGGCCCTCGCGGCGGTGGGGCGAATGGCCCTGACCAACTACCTCCTCCAGACCGTCATCTGCACGTCCATCTTCTACGGGCACGGGCTGGGGCTCTACGGCTCGGTGCAGTTCCCGTTGCTCTGGTTCGTGGTGGGTGCCGTCTGGATTGTCAACATCGCGTTCAGCCTCCTCTGGCTCTCGATCTTCCGGTTCGGCCCGGCCGAGTGGGTCTGGCGCTCACTGACGTACCGCCGTCCACAGCCCCTCCTGCGGGACCTGTTGAAAACCGCCGGCGCCTGACGCGCCCCACTGGACCGGTTACACTCCGATCTCGCAGGGAAGCGCAGGACAGGGAAGGAGACCCGCCGTGTCCGACAGCTACCGGGCTCTGTGCTCGGACTTTTACATCAACCAGAAGATCGCGGTGAAGCTCGACCTGCCGCGTTCGCGCGAGTCGGGGCTTGAGTTGTTCGAGCGCATCCGGCGCGAGTTCCCGGGCATGAGCGCCTTCCGACGCTACAAGGAAGAGCTCGCGCTCGAGAGCCCGCAATCCGAAGCCCCGCACCGGTGGCTCGCGGTGCGGACCAACTCGGTCCGCTCGGGCGTGGTCAACCCGACGACGGACGACCAGGCGTTCGGCCTGCACCGTCGCGTGCTCGAGGTCGCGCCCTACTTCCTGTCGATCAGCCCGCTGGACATCGATTACGTCGAGCTGCTCTTCGGGTTCGATCTCGAGGCGTCGGGCTCGCACGACCGGATCGTCGCCGAGGCGCTCTACGCCGACTCCCCGCTCGCCGGGCTCGCCGATGGGTCGGTCGGCACCGCGACCGACTGCCAGCCGCTGATCGGGCTCACGGTCGACGAGTCGACCGAGATCGAGGCGCACTTCGAGGTCAAGACCCGCTCGGCGTCCAAACGCGTGTCCGAGCAACGCGACGAGCCGATCTCGGTTTACCTCACCATGCGCCAGTACCGCCCGGTGACCTCGCTCGACGAGTTGCAGGCCCGGTTCGACACGCTGGCGCTGCGTGGGCTCGAGATCGTGGACGAGCGGGTGGTGACGAGCCTGCTGCTGCCGCTGCGTCAGGCGATCGCCTCGCGCAGCTCGTAGCATCCACCATGATGCCAGCCGCTCCCGGTCTCCCGAGCACGCTCGCGCAGTCGTCGTCCGGCGCGATGGACGTGCTCCCGTGGCTGGGCGTGCTGATCGTCTTCGTGATCGTCGCCGGGTTCGTGATCATGGCCCTCCGCAAGCGCCTGCTGGGCCCGATGGATTCGAGCGCCCAGACGGGGTCGATCTTCGAGGACCTCAACGCGATGCACGCCCGCGGCGACATCTCGGACGAAGAGCTCGCCGCCGCCAAACGCTCCGTTGTGGACCGCCTCGCCGGTCGTGCGGGCCCGTCCGAAAAGCCCCCAGCCCCCGAATCCAGACGCTCCGACGGGTGAATGGGCGCTCTGTGCGGGTGGCACGGGCCCAATCCGGGCTGCATACTCGTCTGGGTGCTCGGCCGATGGCTCGGGAGCCGGCGGTCGAATACCCTCTCTTCGCGCTGTGCCCGACTTGGGTCGAGCGCCGCGTCCGACCAAGCCGATACCCCGGTTCCCGAACCGCCACCGCACGAGCACCCGCGAGGACGACATGACGAGAGAGCCGAACGACCCGCGTCCCCAGACCAACCCCCGCGCGATGGCCGACAGCTCCGGGCCCAGTGACTCGGGCTCGAGTGGCCCAGGCGACGGTGGAGGCTCCGACGGCGGGTCCGGATCCGGCGGCTCGGGATCGGGCTCCGGCGGCAACGGCGGCGGTGGCGGCGGCTTCCGCGGCCGCAAGGTCACCACCTGCTCGTTCTGCGGCAAGACCTCACGCGAGGTCGGCCCCATGGTCGAGGGCCCCAACGAGGTCTACGTCTGCTCCAACTGCGTCGACCTCTGCCAGAACATCTTCCGCCAGGAACGCCGGCGCGTCTCCTCGATCTCCAGCGCCCTGCAGGAGATCCCGACGCCGCGTGAGATCGTCGAGTTCATGGACTCGTACGTCATCGGGCAGCGTCAGGCCAAGCGTTCGCTCGCCGTCGCGGTGCACTCGCACTACAAGCGTCTCCTGCACACCGAGTCGGACGAAGCGGGCTCGATCGAGCTCGACAAGTCGAACATCCTGCTCATCGGTCCGACGGGCAGCGGCAAGACGCTGCTCGCCAAGACCATGGCCCGGCTCCTCAAGGTCCCCTTCGCGATCGGCGACGCGACCACGCTCACCGAAGCCGGCTACGTCGGTGAGGACGTCGAGAACCTGCTGCTCAAGCTGCTGCAGGCCGCCGACTTCGATGTCGAAGCCGCCCAGCGCGGCATCATCTACATCGACGAGGTCGACAAGGTCGGCAAGACCTCCAACAACGTCTCGATCACCCGCGACGTCTCGGGCGAGGGCGTCCAGCAGTCGCTGCTCAAGATGCTCGAGGGCACCGTCGCCAACGTCCCCCCGCAGGGCGGGCGCAAGCACCCCGAGCAGCAGTACATCCAGTTCGACACCAAGAACGTCCTCTTCATCTGCGGCGGCACGTTCGTTGGGCTCGAAGAGATCATCCGCCGCCGCTTGGGCCAGACCAAGATCGGCTTCGGCTCCAGCGCGGGCGACGACACCAAGAAGACCTTCGCCGACGAGAAGGCCGAGCGGGACTGGCTGCTCAGTCAGGTGAGCAACGAGGACGTCGTCGAGTTCGGCATCATCCCCGAGCTCGTCGGTCGCCTGCCCGTCATCACGCCGCTGCTCCCGCTCTCGACCGAGGCGCTCGTGCAGATCCTCACCGAGCCCAAGAACGCCCTGGTCCGTCAATACCAGCACCTGTTCGGGCTCGAGGGCGCCAAGCTCGTCTTCACCGAAGACGCGCTGCGGACCATCGCCCAACGTGCGACCAAGCGGGCCACCGGCGCCCGCGCCCTCCGCGCCGTCATGGAAGAGATCATGATCGACATGATCTACGACCTTCCCGAGCTGGACAACAACGGCGCCGAGTACGTCATCGACAAAGCGCAGATCGAGAACCCGCGCCCGCTCGCCGAGATCCGAATCTCGCGGGCCAACAGCGCCTGACGCAGGCCTGACGATCACGAACAAATACGAGCCCCCCGCGGAAGCGGGGGGCTTTTTCATGCGCCCGTGCTGTGTGGATCCCTCGCCCGCTCAGTTGAGCGCGACCGCGACCTGCCCGCTCTGCCCGCCCAGCGTCACCCGCGTCACCAGATGCACCCGGATTTCCGAGTCCAGCAGCGTCCGCACGCGCTTCGCGTCGTTCGTCAGCAGGTGCGCCACGGGTGCCCCCGCGTGCTCGCCCAGCGACGGCTCGGCCCGGCGCAGCAGCTTCAGGTGCGCCGTCGCCCACGTCCCCGCCGCCGTCAGCTGACGCACAGCCTCGTCGCTCCCGTCCGAGTCATCCGCGACCAGGTGCAGCCGCCCAGCGCCGTCCGCCGCCAGACGCACGCCCGGCGTGTACGGGCACTCGGACTCGAGCACGCCAAGCCCCTCGATCAACTCGGCCCCCTCGACCTCGCCCGACGCACGCACCGGCTCGGGGTCTGAAACAGGCACCAGTCGGCGCGGCGTCACGTCCGTCACCGCACGTGTCACGATCATCGGTTGCTCGGGGGGTGTCACAGCGGCCTCCTCCGGCTCGTCCTCGCGGGCGTCATGCCCGAAGTCGGCCCCATCGTCATCCTCAGCCTCGAAGACAATTTCCTCGGCAACCCCCGCGTCGTCCGCGATCTCGCCGCTCGGCTCGGTGACGCCCGCATCGCCCGCGTCCTCGATCTCTTCGAGCACGCCCTCAGCGACTTCAAGCCCCGCGAGCGCATCGCCCTCCGCCTCGGCCAGCCGCAGACCAGTCGGCTCCTGCGCCCGAATCAGCCCGATCACATGCTCTGCATCGGCGTCCTCGCTGCCGCGGTAGATCGTCGCCGCCGACGACACGCCGACCTTGGGCACCCGCGCCGTCACGCGCACAGGCCGGTTCAGGAACGACGCGGCCGCGCGTTCGAGCTTCTCGCCCGCCGCCAGTGCCTGCTCACCGCTCGACCCCATGATCGCAAGCCCGAGTGAAGGACCGCCCTCGGCCCCGAACGCCTTGTCCCACGCCGCGGCCAACGACTTCACCAGCCGGTACGACGCGACCACGGCCGCCTCGTCTGACCCGGTCAGGATCGTCACTTCATCCACACACGCCGACTCGGCCAGCCCGGGCTCGGCGGTCTCATCGACCCGCACGATCCACCGGTCCGCCAACCCCGCGACACTCCGCACGGCAGACTCAAGGTTCGCTGTCGGCTCCGCGTTCGCCAGCGGCAGCCGCTCGGCTCCGGGCCCGATCAGCTCCACGCTCGACGCGTCCGCCCCGATCCGCAGCAGCCCGACCGGTCGCCCAAGCGCCGTGCCCACCGAGTTCGCGTACTGGCGCACCCAGATCGACGCCCGCACGGGCAGGTGCCCGAGCACGACGACCTCGACGCACCGCTCGCCCGTTTCGACCTCCGCGACGTGCCGCGGCGCCGGGCCGCCTTCGAGAGCTCGTTCATGCATGGGGGGGACCACTGGTGCTTGTGTGGGTATCACCGTCGCGGGGCGTTCCATCCGCCGCCCGGTCGCCGTCGCGGGCGCCGGGCCCAGCTCGGGGTCGCCCAGAAACAGCTCGGCCAGCGCGTCGTAGTCGCCGCCATCGCCACCGCCCGCGCCGCCGCTCAAACGCGGGAACCCGGGCGCATCGTGATTGTCATCGTTGCCGTGTCGCTCATCCATGGCTCAGCGGATCCTCCGCAGCGGCTCAACTCAGGATACCCCGCCCCGCCGGCTCATGCCGACCGAGGGCCCACCCGAACAACATTGTCCGCCTCGCCAAACTCGTTCCGCATCCGGTCGGGGTTGTGCTCGTCCGTGCACCAACGCCCGTCCACCACGATCCGATACCGGTACGTCCCGGGCGCCAATTCCACCCGGAGCTCGTGCACGCCCAACCCCTCGTTCGGGCGCATCGGGGCCCGTTCGGGCGACCACCAGTTGAACTCGCCCGCAATACACACCCGGCGTCCGATCGACATGGGCTGAACGAACAACGCCCCGCTCGACGTCGCCCGGCACCCGAACAGCCGGCGCACGGATTCGAGAATCTCGACCGGCTCGGTCTCGACCAGTTCGAGCACCACGGGCCGCCCGAGCCTCGCCCGCAGCCCCGTCGTGGGCTCGGCGACCGCCGTCTGCGTCGCGGCTGCCGGCGTCGCGGGCGATTGAGCCGGATTGGTTTGGGCCGGGTTGGCCTGGGTTGGGGCACTCGGCACGGCGATCCCCGGCCCGGCGTCCTTCAGCGTCGCCAGCTTGACGCCCCGCACCGCGGGCAGCGTCGTCACACGACGCGCCGCCGGGGCCGACGGGAATGTTCGCCCGCCCGGGTTCGGCTCGACGATCACCGCACCGGCGCGTGCCGACGCCGGCACGACCGGCTCGGGCACGACCACCTCCGGCGTGCGCACCGGCGCGGGCATCGTCTGCCCGCGCATCGCGCGGGCCCGCCGGGCCAGCTCTTCCAGTCGACTGTTCGGACGCACCAGGCCCTCGCCCGCGTCCGCCGGGGGCGTCGTCAGCGTCGCTACCTCCCGCGGCGTCTGCACGATCACCCGCGGCTCGGGCGCCAGCACCTCGACCGGGCGGCGCTCGTCTTCGATCTGCTCCTCGGGCTCGGCAAGGTCCTCGCGCTCGATGTCCGCGTGCTCGATCAGCCACTCGCACAGCGACGTGTAATCCTCCGCCGAGGGCGAATCCGGGGCGTGATCAATGACGGCCCGCCCAAACGACGCCGCCGCCTTGAGCACCGGGTCCGCCCGGATCACCGACGGGATCACCGTGCTCCCGAACCGGTCCTTCAGTTCCCGCAGCAGGTCCTTAGCCAACGGCAGCGACGGGTCATGGATCGTCGGGATCACGTGCGTCCGGATCCGAACCCCAAGCCGCCGCGCGATCGACCGCACCGTCGACACCTGCTTGGTCGCCCCCTGCAGCGAGAAGTAGCTCGTCTCCACCGGGATCAGGATCTCCCGCGCCGCCGCCAGAGCGTTGAACGTCAGCAGCCCGATCGAAGGCGGGCAATCGATCAAACACACGTCGTACCGGCCCTTGCGGGTCTCGCCCGCCAGCTCCGGATCGGGCGACTTTGTTTCGTTGAGCCGGGCGATTGCCCGCGCCAGCCGGTGCTCCTTGTCGGGCAGGCTCGCCAGCCCGCCCCGCGAAGCTTCCAGCCCCGCCAGCCGCATCCGGCTGGGCACCAGGTCCAGCCCCCGCGCCACCCGCCAGACCACCCGGTCGGCGTCCAGCGGGCGCGAGTCGGGCGTCAGCAGCACGTCGGTCACGTCCCGCTCGATCGACTTCTCGGGGATGCCCAAACCGACGGCGCAGTGCCCCTGCGGGTCCATATCCACCAAGAGCGTGCGGAACCCGCGCTTCGCAAAGACCGCCGACAGATTGATGGCGCTGGTGGTTTTGCCACACCCGCCCTTCTGATTGATGATCGCGATCGTGCGCACACTCAGGCCCCCGGCGGGCCGAACGCGCGGGCAGACCACCCGCGCCCCACTCGGCAACGCCGGAGTTGTTATCGGGACCGCCCTCGGAAAGGCTCCAACATTGCGCGTCCCACACCCGAACCAGTGGTCCCCGCGCTCGCAACCCCGCGAGCCGGGGCGTCCCCGCCCCGGTTCTTCCCCGAGCGTCTCCCTACGCCCGGATCGCGTCCAGCCCCGCCTCGACCGCCGATGGGTCAGGGTCCTCGACCACCTGGGCCCGCCCGTCGCCCTCGGGCAGCACGAGCCGGAGCACACCCGCCCGCACCTTCTTGTCGTGGCCCATCCGCGCCAGCAGTTCGCCGTTGCCCGGCAGCCCGGCGACCGCCACGGGCAGCCCGAGCCGCCCGAGCAGAGCCCGCACCCGATCGGACCACGCCGCGTCGATCATCCCGAGCCTCGCCGAGCACGCGCACGCCGCAACCAGGCCCAGCGCGACCGCCTCGCCGTGGTGCAAGGGCGCCCGCGACGGGTCCGCCGGGTCGGGCGAGATCCCGGGCAGCGTCTCGATCGCGTGCCCGAAGGTGTGCCCGAGATTCAGCAGCGCCCGCCCGCCCACGCTGCTCGGCGCCGTCTCCCGTTCGTCCGACGCCACGGCGTCCGCCTTGATCGCCACGCTCTTGCGCACCAATTCGGTCATCGCCCCGGGGTCACGCCCGAGCACCCGGTCCGCGTTCGTCTCGAGCCAGCTCATCAGGTCCTCGCCCGAGATCGTCTGCGCGATCATCGCGTGCTTCACGCACTCAGCGAGCCCCGACCGCACGTGCCGGTCCGGCAGCGACGCGAGCACATCCACGTCCGCGACAACCGCCACCGGCTGGTGGAACGACCCGACCATGTTCTTGAGCAGGCGTTCACCACCCTCGCCGGGCACCTCGAGGTTCACGCCCGTCTTGCCGCCGACGGAAGCATCGACCATCGCCAGCACGGTGGTGGGGCACTGCACGACGGGCACGCCCCGCCGGTACGTCGCGGCGACGAACCCCGCGACGTCGCCCACAATCCCGCCGCCCAGCGCGACCACCGGATCGCCCCGGTCCTGCCCCGTCGCGGCGAGCGACTCGAGCACGCGCTGGGCCGTCGCGATGGTTTTGACCTTCTCGGTCGGGTCGAACGACGTCGTCTGTGCGCCGAAGCCCGCGCGATCGAGCGAGCCCGTGAGTGTGTTTACGTGCTCACCCGGCACGTTCGCGTCCACAACCACGAACGCCCGTGTCGCCCCGTCGCCCAGCGCCGCGCGCACCCGCTCGCCCACCGACGCCAGCGTGCCCGAGCCGACGGTGACGTCGTACCCGCGATCACCCAGCCGGACGCGCACCGCCGGCGTGCTCACGCCGACGCCCCGCCCGCCCGCTTGCTCGCCAGCGGCCCGGGCCCGTCGGGGACCTCCACCCGCTTGGTGTCGCCCCAGAGCATCTCGATGTCGTAATGCGCCCGCGTGTTGGGCTCGAAGACGTGCACCATCACGTCCACGAAGTCCGCGAGCAGCCACGTCCCCCGCTCGTCGGCCTGCGAGCCCAGCGCCCGGAACCCCTGGGTCTTGCCGTGCTGGCTCACGCTGTCGATCGCGCCGCGCATCTGCCGGTCGCTCGTGCCCGTGCCCACGACGATGAAGTCGGTCACCTGCGACACGTCGGACACGTCGAGCACGACGATGTCCTCGCACTTGTCGTCGCGCATCGACATGGCGCAGTCGACCGCGAACGCCCGCGCCGCGGCCAGCGCCTCGGGCGACTTGCTCCGCCCGGCCCGGGCCTTGGCGATCATCTCATCCCCCGGCGCGCCCGCGGGCCGCCCCTGCTCGTTGGTCGGTGCTTCCATCGCGCAACCCTAGGGCGAGCCGGGCCCGGACCCCGGGCGAGGTCCCCGTTCGGGCCCGAATTCAGGGCCGCTGTCCGTGTCATCGTCCGAGTCGTCTTCCCACGCCTGGGCCCCGGGCTCGTCCGCCGTCGGGCGTTGGGCCGCGAGGAGCACCGTCGCATCCGCCAGGGGCGGGCTGGCGTGCACCTCGGCGCGGGGCCCGCACAGCTCACGCAGCTGACCGCCCAGGCGATCGACCTCGTCCGGGCGCACCCGCTCGAGCACGAACAGCCACCCGGACGGGCCGACCACCCGCCACAGCTCGGCGAGCGTCGCTTTGGTTGTGTCCTCGTCGCCGCCCAGCGCGTCCATCGCGATCGCTGCGTCGAACGCGCCGTCGAGCTCGCCCGTGAGCGTCTCGACGCCGCCGATCTCGAACGCGAGCTGCGGCTCGAGGTACCGCAGGCGTGCGAACCGGACCGACTCGCGGTCCGTGTCCACGCTCACCACCCCGCCCGAGGGCCCGACCATCGTGCTCAGCCGCGTGGACCCCGCGCCCGTCGAGCACCCCAGCTCGAACACCCGCATCCCCGGGCGGATGCGCCCCTCGAGTGCGTCGTAGAGCGTCGGGCGACGCGTCGGCCCGACGTCCGCGTACCGGCGCTCGTTGGTGCACCGGATGCGCATCGTCGTCCGTTTGCGCCGGGCGGTCGCGGGGAACCGCACGTCGTATTCCTTCACGCCCGACCCGACGCGGCTGAGCGCCCGGCGCAGCGGGTCGCGCGTCCGCTCGCGGTACCGGACGCCATCGACCACGACCGTGCGCCGATACCCGATGACATCCAGCGCGTCCGCGATGAGCCGCTGGATACGCCGGCGCAAGAGCTGCTGGCGGCGCGCCCGGCGGCGGTCTTCCTGCCCGCTCAGCGAGACCGGGCGGGCCGACGGCGCACGATGGTGGGCCCGCGATCTCACGCGACCGAGCCGCTCGGACGCCCGGCGCTCTGCGTGAACAGGCACCCGGTGACGGTCGGCGTCGGGCGCGGTGCCCGCCGGACCGCCTCGCCCGCGGGCACACGCACCCACGGCGTCGGCTCGAACTGATCCGAGATGGTGCACGCGACGGGCGCACCTGCGTGGGCTTGCTCGACGAGCTCGGGCCGGTTGCACTCGCGCGACAGGTGCAGGTACACCACGTGGTCCCGCGGCTCGATCGCCGTGACCGCTTCGGCGGTCTCCTCGTTGGAAAGGTGCCCCGCCCCGCCCATGATCCGGCGTTTCAGGAACGCGGGGCGGCCCGAGGCGTGCTGCATCCGCGGGCAGTAGTTGCTCTCGATCGCCAGCACGCCCACGCCCCGCATGTGCTCGACGAGCCCGGGGGTGATCCGCCCGACGTCGGTCGCGAAGCCAAGCTCGCCCACGCCGTGGGCGCCGGCGGTCTCGCCCGGGATCTCGAACCGGAACGCCGCGACGCCCAGCGAGTCGTGCGACATCACGATCGGGTGGACGCGCACGGCCCCGAGCTCGAACCCGCCCGCGTCGAAGATCTCCGTCCGCGCGCACAGCAGCCCTGACCGCTCGGCACGCCCCCGGTGCGTGTCGAGCACGCGGAGTGTCGCGTGCCACCGGTTGGTCCGCAGCGCGGCGGGCCACCCGCTGTGGCAGTGGTCGGTGTCCAGGTGCGTGAGGACGATGTCGTCCACCTCGTGCGGCTCGATGCCGACGTCCGCGAGCAGGCGGCGCGTGCGGGCCGGGCTCAGGCCCGCGTCGATCAGCGTGACGCGCCGCGGCGAGCGCCCGGAGAC
>BQJQ01000039.1 GCA_021604785.1 Phycisphaeraceae bacterium | reverse complement strand
CTCATCGTGGCTCTAGGGGACACCGCATCAGAGAGCCAAAAGATCCCAGCTCTCGGATTCACCCACTATCAGCCAGCACAACCTGTGACCGTGGGTAGGCGTATCGCGAATTGGGCGAGCGATCTCCATGAGGTCTATGTTCACTTCTACATTACGCATTACGAGTACATTCCGATCCGAGGGATGCGTGGTGCAACGGGGACCCAGGCTTCATTCCTGACTCTGTTCGATGGGGATCACGAGAAGGTCGAGTACTTCGAGCGAGTGTTCTTCAATTGTCTCGATCCGCGTGGATACGGGAACTTCGTCAAGACTTACCCGATCACTGGTCAGACATACCCGAGGCTTTCGGACGCGCTTGCGCTCGCGGACTTGGCTTCGATCGCGTCCGTCCTCCACAAAATCGCGACCGACATCCGCCTGCTCTCCAACCGCAAGGAGCTCGACGAGCCGTTCGGTGACAAGCAGATCGGCTCGTCGGCCATGCCCTACAAGCGCAACCCGATGAAGTGCGAGCGGATCTGCGGGCTCACCCGCTTCGTCATGAACCTCGTGGGCAACGCCTACGACACCGCCGCGACGCAGTGGCTCGAGCGGACGCTCGACGACTCGTCGAACCGGCGGCTGTCGCTGCCCGAGTCATTCCTCGCCCTCGACGGCGCGCTCGACCTGATGCACGAGGTCGCCAGCGGCTTGGTCGTACACGAAGCGATGGTCCGCAAGAACCTGATGGCCGAGCTGCCGTTCCTGGCGACGGAGAACATCCTGATGGAAGCCGTCAAGCTCGGCGGTGACCGCCAGGAGCTGCACGAGAAGATCCGCGTGCACGCGCAGGCCGCGGGCATGCGGGTGAAGTCCGAAGGGCTCGACAACGACCTGATTGCGCGCCTGCGGAGTGATGATGCGTTCAAGAGCGTGCACCACCTGCTGACCGAGGAGCAGTTGCTCGACCCGATGAAGTACGTCGGGCGGGCGGTCGAGCAGACCGAGCGGTTTTTGGCCGAGGTCGTCGAGCCGCTGCGCGAGCAGTACGCGGATGAGCTGGGGTCGCTGGGGTCGAGCGACCGGGGCGTGTGAGTACGGTTCCAGGCTCTCGATTGCCCATCTTCTCGCATCTTGACTGGTATCGGACTCGCTCTGGGGTACGTTGAAGGTGGATGTATGGGGCATCCGCGGGAGGGTCAACTATCCGCACGGCACTGAGCGGGCTGTTGTTCGGCGGGGCGATCTTCTGCGCGGGGTTGCACGTCGCGCCCGCCCAAGGCGAGGTAATAAACGAGCAGTTCCGCTTCGTCGCGGAGGTGAATGACCGGTACGAGTGGGACGGCGTGACGTACTACGGGTATATGCCGTACTACATGAGCACGGGCGTCAACGAGTCGTTCGACGTGAGCGGCGGGCTCGAGATCGTGCCCTTCGACCGGCGCGCCACGGGAGGCGCGGGGATTTACTCCGGGTACCCCATCCCGACGTGGTCGGCGGGGATCACGGCGGACGTCGTGGAGAATGCGGACGGCGGTATCGACGCGAGCATGAGGGCCGGCGCGGGCCAGGTCGCGTCCTTTTATTCATACAACGGCCCGAGCGCGAGGGCGATCATGTCGTTCACGCTGACGCGGGCCATGAACTTCTCATTGTACATCAACTCGCTGGGGTACTCGAACGACTACGGCGCCGGCGGGGTCACGCTCGAAGAGATGGGCGGGGATCGGATTTTCACCTCCCATGTTGCCTACCACGGCACGGACAGCACCATGCTCGTTGCCTCTGGCATGCTCGATCCGGGCGACTACACGTTCGCGGTTTCGGGAATCAGCCAGGGCCAGGCGGACGCGACGCTCGTGGTCACGGCGGTGCCCGCGCCGGGCGGGCTCGGTGTGTTGGCGCTCGGTGGCATGGCCGCCTGCCGCCGGCGTCGGCGTTCAGGACCAGTTTGACGCGATGACGCGCGGCTCGGGCGGGTCCAGGTCGTCGTCGTCGTCGCCGTTCTCAAACCCGAGCAGGCGCGCCGTCCAAGGCACCCAGAGCATCGCGAACACGACGATGAACAGCCCGGTCGCGATGGCGTAGAGCCCGAGCCCGCACGCGGCGCCGATGGCGGCGGCGGCCCAGATCGCCGCGGCGGTCGTCATGCCCTTGATCGACTTCTTCGAGTGCAGGATTGCGCCGGCGCCGAGGAAGCCCACGCCCGAGATGATGTACGCGAGCACGCGCGTCGGGTCGGCCTGCATGCCCGTGTTCGGCTCGACGGCGGCGCCGATCTGCACGCCCATGAGCGTGAACGCCGCGGCGCCGGCGCTGATGAGCACCATCGTGCGGACGTCGGCGGGCTTGTCGGCGATCTTGCGTTCCCATCCGACGATCCCGCCGTAGAGGACCGCGAGCCCGAGGCGCATGATGACCCCCCCGAGCGAGATCGGCGTCTGGAGCTCGATGGCGGCGTCGGCCAGGGTTGCGGACATGCGACGGACCCTCCCCGGTCCTGGTGGAAGTGTATCGGTCGGCGCAAAGATTATGTTAAGGGGGCCACGAAAGACCGATCGAAACCCGAACGATCTTGCCTCACATCCTGACCGCTACGCGTCTGTCGGTGGTTCGTCTGGCTCCTGCCGCTCGGGGAGGACGCGGCCTTTCAGGGCTGTGACAACGACAAGGATGCTCAGAACGACGCCGCAGAGTATGAACGCGAGGCGGAAAAGCCCGGCTCCGCAGGCGATCCCGA
Source organism: Phycisphaeraceae bacterium (assembly GCA_021604785.1). Lineage (GTDB taxonomy): Bacteria > Planctomycetota > Phycisphaerae > Phycisphaerales > UBA1924 > BQJQ01. Next base: position 17,208 of record BQJQ01000039.1, on the reverse strand, counting down.
TGCCCGCGGCGGCCCAGATCGAGGCGGCGGTGGTGAGGCCCCGGATCTCGCCGCGCGATTGGATGATCGCCCCGGCGCCGAGGAAGCCGATCCCCCCGACCACGCCTGAGATGACGCGGAGGGGGTCGAGGCTGACCTCTTGAGCTGCAAATTGAGTCGCGATCTCGTGGGCACACAGCATCACCCCAGCGGCTCCAAGGGAGACCAGGGCCATGGTCCGCAGGCCGGCGGCTTTTTCCTTTTTCTCGCGGTCCCACCCGATCGCCAGCCCGAGCAGGGCGGCAAGACCGGCCCGCAGGAGCATCTCCCAGATGGTCAGTGGCTCGATCATGCGGCGGATCCTCGTGCCCATGCTACCGCGGGGTGGTGTGGGCTCGCCGCTCGCAACCGTTCACGAAACGAGCCGGTAGGTGACGAAGGTTGAACCATGCGGACGGCGAGCCGGCCCGGGGGGGTGTTTCCCGGCGGGTCCAGGGGGCTGAGCCCGACGCGCGGTTGGCCGGGCGTATTGCCCACGACTAAGGAGACGAGCCATGCGGAGCGCGAAGCGTGCCGGCAGCGCGGCGGTGATCGCCGTCCTGATGACTGTTGCGGGGGCCGCGGCGCCCGCGTTCGCCGATGACAAGCCCGACTTCCCGCCGATGGAGAAGGTGGTCGAGGGGCTGAGCAAGGTGGTCTCGACCGCCGACGGCTCGACGCCGCTGTACGAGCTGTACGAGGACCGCGAGACGGGCAAGCTGCTCGCGGCGTTGTCGCGCGGGTACGAGAACCAGATGCTGATGGTCGCGTGCACCGTCTCGGGCGGCGACTCGCAGGCCGGCGTCATGGGCCCGACGCACTATGTCAAGTGGCAGAAGCTCGACAAGCAGCTCATGCTTGTGGCGCCGAACCTGGGTGTCCGCACCGACGGCGACAAGCAGGCGAAGGACTCGGTCGAGCATCTCTACACCGGGCGTGTGCTGCTCTCGGTGCCGATCGTCTCGAAGACCGCCGACGGGCGCCCGATCATTGATCTCGGCGCGATCGCGACGCAGCAGTCCGGGAAGTTCTTCGGCCCCTCGCCGTTCGGCGGGTATGGGCCCAGCGCCGGGGCGATCAACGCCCGGCTCGCCCGGCTGACCAAAGCCAAGGCATTCCCCGAGAACATCGTGGTCGAGTACGAGGCGCCACGCGCCGGGTCGGGCCAGCTTGTGCGGCTGACCTACTCGATCGGGACGCTCGAGGGCACGCCCGGGTACGAGCCGCGGAACGCCGACCCGCGCGTCGGGTACTTCTACGACTCGCACCAGGACTTCGCCCGCAACGCCAACGCGGACGTCACCGACCGGTACATCTCGCGTTGGAACCTGGAGAAGGCGGACCCCAAACTCAAGATGAGCCCGCCCAAGCAGCCCATCGTGTGGTACGTCGAGAACACCGTGCCCGTGCGCTACCGCCGGTATGTCCGCGAGGGCATCGAGATGTGGAACAAAGCGTACGAGGAGATCGGCATCATCGGAGCGCTCGAGGTGTACCAGCAGGACACCGCGACCGGCGCCCACATGGATAAGGACCCCGAGGACGCGCGGTACAACTTCTTCCGGTGGAACGTCACCAACCAGGGCTACGCGATCGGCCCGAGCCGGACGAACCCGTACACGGGCGAGATCCTCGACGCCGACGTCGTCTGGCACCAGGGGCTGACTCGGAGCCTGCGTGCGAACCTCGAGACCTTCTCGGATGACTTCTCCGACGAGACGTTCAGCGCCGAAACACTCGCGTGGTTCGAGGACCACCCGGACTGGGACCCGCGTATGCGTCTGGCATCGCCCGAGCGTGCGGCGCACCGGATGGCGCTGCGTTCGCAGCGGGTCGAACGGGCCGCGTCCACCGAGCTGGGCGACCCGTCCCACCCGTGGACGCCGGGCACGAACTCGACGAACATGGCCTGCAAGATGGGCAACATGCTCGCGATGGACTTCGCCCTGGCAGGCGCCGCCCTCGAATCCGGGCTGCTCGATGTGGGCGCTGAGGGTGACGACATCGAGATGCTCGACGGCATCCCCGAAGCGTTCTACTCCCAGATCATCCGCTACATCAGCGCGCACGAGGTCGGTCACTGCCTCGGGCTGCAGCACAACATGACCTCCTCGACGATCAACTCGCTCGAAGCGATCAACTCGCCCGATTTCTCGGGACCGATGATCGGCTCGGTGATGGAGTACGCCGCGGTCAACCTCAACCACGGGCTGGGTGAGGTGCAGGGACCGTACTCGACCACCGAGGTCGGGCCGTACGACAAGTGGGCGATCGCCTTCGGGTATGGGCCCAAGGACAAGGTCGACGAGGTGCTTTCTCGCGTCGCCGAGCCGGGCCACATCTGGGTGCCCCAGCAGGCGATGGTCGCCGGCAACGACCCCCGCAATGTGACGTGGGACATGGGTGCTGACAACCTCGAGTTCGCCCGCTCGCGCATCTCACTGGTCGCGGATCTCCGGGCGCGGCTGGTCTCCGAGATCGTCGACGACGGCGAGTCGTGGGCCAACGTCCGTCGCCGGTACGGCGCGTTCATGAACACGCACGTCTACTCGCTGGTCATCGCGTCCAACTGGGTCGGCGGGTCGTTCTACAACAACGATTTCAAGGGCGACCCGGGCGACCGCGTCCCGGTCGAAGAGATCCCGGCCGACCGCCAGCGCGAGGCGCTCAGCCTCGTCCTGGAGAACTCTTTCCACGACAAGGCGTTCGGCTTTACGCCCGAGCTGCTCGCCCACATGGGCAAGGAGCACTGGTGGGACGCGGGCGGCATCGGCGAGCTGCTGTCTGACCCCAACGTCCCCGTCCACAACGTTGTCGGCGGCGTGCAGGCGACGGCCCTCTCGCTGGTCATGAACCCGACGACGCTCCGCCGGGTCTACGACAACGAGTTCAAGGCTCAGGACCCCAACCCGTTCACGATGGCCGAGCTGATCACCACGGTGACCGACGAGGCGTGGTCGGACGTGGGCGACCTGGACCGCGGCGGGGAGCTCTCGAGCTTCCGGCGCAACCTCCAGCAGGAGCACATCGGGCGCCTGTCCACCCTCGCCCTGCTCGACGGGAACGCCCCGGCGCTGCGGACGATCGGGCAGCTCGCGACCGCCGAGCTCCGCCGGATCGATTCGATCGCTGAGCGTGGGGCGGGCACCAACCCGGGCCCGTACACCTCGGCCCACCTCGCCGACGTCCGGGCCCGCATCGCCCGGACCCTTGATGCGGCGTACGTCGTCGAGCGGTGATCGCCCGCCGAGCCCCCGGGCTCGTGGGCCTCTGAGATGACCCGACGCCGGCCCCCTCCGTGGGGGCCGGCTTTCTTTTTGAGGCCGCTCTTTCTGGCATGCACGCCCGGGCGGGGCCCACGGGGGTTGACCGGGCCCCGGGTTGCCCAGACACTTGCTCTCCCGGCTCGCGAAGCGCGGGGTCCCTCGGAACGGACGGGCCCTGGCGTGCGAACGGGGGGAAGCGGGCGCCCGGTGTCGGGGCCCGCTGTCGGGGGGTCTGGCGTTGGCCGCCGCCCACGCGGACAAGAACCTACGGAGCCGAACAACTATGGCCGCACGAACCGGAGCGAGCGTCGGGGTCGCCGTCACCATCACGCTGCTGGGCATGCTCTGCCTGGCGCTGTTTGTGCTGACGATGGTCTTCTACGGCCAGGCCCAATCCGAGCGGCGAGACGCGACCGCGGCCGAAGAAGCTTCGAGGACGTACGTGACCGGGCCCGAGCGGAACATGGAGTCGGTCCGGGCGATCGCCGAGCGTGCGGGCCAGAGCCGCGAGTCGGTGGTGTCGTACCTGGTCCGCGAGCTCCGCGAGACGATGGACATCGCGTCGGGCTCGCCCGGCTCGACGGTCGCCGAGCTGCGCGATCGCCTGACGGCGGTCGAGGGCGCGGACTCGAACCCGCTGACCGAGGTGATCGCGACGCGCGAGCGTGAGATCGCGTCGCTCGAGAACCAGCTGGCCCAGGCGCAGCGTGACTTCGACGCCGCGAACACCGAGCGCGAGGCGTTCGCGCAGCGGGTCAACGAGCTGAGCGACCAGTACACCGCGGCGGGCGAGGTGCTGACCGAACGCGTGGACGACTACGGCAGCCAGCTCATCAGCTTCCAGGATGGCCTGGGCATGGGGGACGAGCGGTACGAGCAGGAAATCGCCCGCGTCCGCGCCGGCGCGGAACAGCGCGAGGACCAGCTCGAATCGCAGCTTGAGTCAACGCGGCGCGACAACCTCGTGCTTCAGGACCAACTCCGGCGTCTGCGTTCCGAGGGCGACCCCAACGCCGTCCGCCCGTTGGACGAAGCCTCGCTCGTGGACGGCGCGGTCGACCGCGTGGACGCGCCGGCCAACGAGGTGATCCTCTCGATCGGGCGGCGCCAAAAGATCGTGCTGGGCATGACCTTCGGCGTCTTCTCTGACGCCACCGAGATCCGCCCCGACCCGGCGACGGGCATCTACTCCGTGCCCAAGGCCGTCGTCGAGGTCACCCGTGTCGAGGGCAACTTCTCACGCGCCCGCATCATCTCCGAGTCTCGGGGCAACCCGATCATCCGGGGCGATGTCGTCGCGAACGCCGTCTACGACCCGTCCAAGACGTACAAGATGGTCGTCTACGGCCTGTTCGACCGCAACAACGACGGGCTCGCGACGCGCCTGGAACGCGACGACGTCGAGGCCCTCATCAACGCGTGGGGCGGCGAGGTCGTGGACTCCATCGAGGGCGACATCGACTTCCTGATCCTCGGCGAACGCCCCGAGTTGCCCCCCGAGCCCGACGCGGACGCCCCGCTGCCCGTCGTGCTCGAGTTCACGCGCAAGCGCAACGAGATCGAGACCTACGACACGCTGCTCGAGACGGCCCAGACCACCTCGGTCCCCGTGCTCAACGAGAACCGCCTGCGCACGCTGATCGGGGACTACCCGGACTGAGCCGGCTGATCCGTTCGACCCGCGCGGTGTAGTCTTCGTTCGTTGCCACGATCCGGGACCCGACGGGGACGCCGCGCCATCGAACGCTCGAAGTACGATCCCCGAGACCCGCCCACGCGGCTGCAGTCGGCGCTGATCCACCCGCTGCTGTACCAGACGATCCGCGGCGCGATGGTCCCGCTCAATGTCGCGGGCGTCGGCCCGTCGGCGGCCCTCGCCCGACGCCTCGGCCGCGAGTTCGGCAAGAGCCCGTTCAACAAGACGCGCGTCGCCCGGGCCGCCGACCGCATCGCCGTCGCCCTGCCCGAGCTCGACGCCCCGGCGCGGCGCGACCTGGTGCTCGAGAGCTACGAGCACCTGGCGAACCTCGCCGTCGAGATGGCGCTCGCCCCGCGGTATCTGAACGAGGACTCGTGGGTCGATTACATCGAGCTGGGCGAGATCGGCGGCGTCATCCGCGAGATGATGACCGACGGCCCCGTCATGCTCATCACCGGGCACTGCGGCAACTGGGAGATCGTCGGGTACACCCTCGCCCTGCTCGGGTTCCCGATGCACGCGCTGTATCGCCCGCTGGACGTCGAGCCGATGGACCGGTTCGTCCGGAGGACCCGCGAGCGCCGCGGGCTCATGCCCCTGTCCAAATTCGGGGCAATCCACGAGCTGCCCGCGATCATGGAAGCGGGCGGCACGGTCGGGTTCGTCGCTGATCAGAACGCCGGCGAGCGGGGGCTGTTCGTGCCCTTCTTCAACCGGCTGGCGTCCACGTACAAGACCATCGGGCTGGTCGCCCAGAAATACCGCGCCCCGGTCATCGTGGGCCAGGCCCGGCGTCTGCCCCCCACGCCCGGCGGCCCCCGGCGTCTGCACCACCAGCTGGACATGGAGGACATCATCCACCCCGAGGACTGGGAGTCCCAGCCGGACCCCCTGTTCTACCTCACCGCCCGGTATCGCCGGGCGATCGAGCGGATGGTCCTGCGAAGCCCGGAACAGTACCTCTGGATGCACCGAATCTGGAAGAGCCGCCCGCGCCACGAGCGGCTGGACAGGGAGTTCCCGCCGGCGCTCCGGGAGAAGCTCGCCCAGCTCCCCTGGATGACCGACGCGGACGTCGAGGCGCTGGTGGACCGGTCGGACCGCGACCGGGAATGGCTGCGGGACAACAACGCGACCCGCATGCTCTGAACTGGTAGAGACAACAGACGCCCCCGGCGCGGGGCGAGGCAAGAGGGGACAAGGCATGACCGACCACGCCGGGGAGCAGCTCGGACGACTCGAAGAGGTGCGCGTGCTGATCGTGGACGACGAGCGCGACGTGCTCGAGTCCGTGGACGCCGCGTTCCAGTCCGAGGGCGCGCTCACGCTGACGGCGATGGACGGCGATACCGCCGTCGAGATCTGCTACAACGATCCGCCGGACCTGGTCATCCTCGACATGATGCTTCCCAAGCGGTCGGGGTTCCTGGCGCTCGAGAAGATCAAGGGGCGCGAGGACTCGCCCTTGGTGATCATGATCACCGCCAACGAGGGCAAGCGCCACCAGGCTTACGCGGATTCCTTGGGCGTGGACGCGTACCTGCTCAAGCCCGTGCCGCTGACGAGGCTGCTCGACAAGGCGGTCGAGCTCATCGAGCGCGAGGAAGACGAGCTGGACGAAGTGGACGAGGACTGAGCCGGTCGGATCCCGGTCCCGGGTCCCTCCCCCGCCGGGCGGCTATCCTGCCCGCCGATGGCCAAGTCCCGCCGACTGCTCGTGCTGATCAAGCCCAAGGATCTCGAGGATCCGATGGCCGGCAACGCGCCCCTGGGCACGCCCGCCCAATTCGCCGAGGCGGTCGCGGTCTTCAACACCGCCCCGGACGGGTCCACCAGCACGCGACTGGGCACGGCGGTCCTCCACGGGCCCGGGTACACCGTCGAGTACGCCTCGGGCCAGGACATCATCAACCAGGCGATGGTCTCGGTGTACGAGTCTGAGTCCGCCTGGCCCGTGCTCTCCCGCCTGTGCAAGGAACTGGGCTGGAAGATGCAGGACACCGAATCCGGGCAGGTTTTCGGGTAATCCGGGCGGGGGGCTCACCCCGGGCCCCGGCGCGCCGAAGAATGCACCATGCCGACTTACGTGTACGAATATCTCGACGACAAAGGCGAGGGCACGGGCGAGAGCTTCGAGCTCGTCCAGCCCATCACCGCCGACGCGCTGACCGAGCACGAGGGGCGGCAGGTGCACCGCGTCCCCCAGGCGCCCAACATCGCGGGCAAGTGGTCGGACATCAAGTCCAAGGGCCAGCTCTCGAACTCGAACCTCGAGCGCCTCGGGTTCACCAAGTACGAGAAGAACACGGACGGCGGGCTCAGCCGCGTCGCGGGCTCCGAGGGCCCCAAGACCGTTCGCCCCCTCGACGACTGAGACCCTGAACTAGCCCATAGCGCAAGCTGGCACTGGTCGCCAGCACGGGCACAGCCCGAGCAGCAGCCCGAGCACGGCGGCTGTTTGCGTGTTCAGGTGCACCGCGTCGAACATCCCCGCGAGCATGAGCCCGCCGATCGCCCACGCCGGCCCCGCGTCGTAGACCGACCACCCGCGCGCGCCCGGCGTAATCGGGAAGACGACAAACCCCGCGCGCACACCGGCGAGCACGACGAACCCCGCCAGCGCGAGCCCGACGACGCCGTTGGTCGCCGCGATGTGCAGCGGCGCGTTGTGCGCGTGATTATGCACCGGCGCGTCCGGGTCGCGAGCTACGACCCACGCCCGGTACCCGCCCGTGCCCACGCCCGCGACCGGGCGCTCGGCGAACGCCCGCCCGCCCCACCGGGCCATCGCGATGCGTTTGCCCGTGTCGGATGAGGTGTCGCCGTCAAGCCCAGCGACGATCTCGGTGCGGGCCTTGTTCACGCGGTTTCGCACAGATTTTCCCGCGAACTCCCATGCGACTCCACCGACGATGATCGCGAGCGCGAGCGTGATCAGGACGGGCACCACAGCGCGTCGCCGGTGGCCCCGGCCCGCACGCCACGCCTTCCAGAGCGCCCAAACGAGGGCGCACCCGACCAGTGTGATCGCCGCTATCCACGCGCCCCGCGTGCCCGTCGCGACCAGCGCGACGCCCGTCGCAGCGCACGCCCCGAGCCCGACGATCCGCACGCGCCCCCGTCCGAGCAGCGCCGCGGGCAGGTGCAGCCCGAGCGAAGCGCACAGCAGTGACCCGCCGACCACCGGGTCCCACCACCCAGAGTTGCGGTGCGCGTACCGCGGCCACGTGAGCCAACTGATGTCGTAGGCCCGCCCGATCGCGTGCCCGAGCTGCGAGAGGTTCCCCGCGACAAACCCGAGCGCGAGCGCGCCGATCAGGTATCTCCGCTTCTCGATCACGGGCCAGAAGAGCACGCCGATCGCGAGCCACCGGAGCGAGCCCATGTGGTCGAGCCCGAGCGGGACGTCGCCAGACCACGCCAGCGCGAGGCCCTGCCACGCCGCCAGCGCGAGCCCCCCGAGCATCACTGGCTGGCCCAGCCAGTGGATCCACGTCGGTCCCGCGTTGAGCACGCGGACGAAGAAGAAGACGAGCAGCGGCGCCGCGGCGATCTCGGCGATCGTGGTCGGGCCCGCGAGCGCGAACGCCGCGACCATCGCGAAGATCAGATGGATCCGGTCGCCGATCGCGTCGCGCCGGTGCATCCGCTCGAAGGCCGCCGCGGCCTTGTCGCGCTCGACCCACCCTCCGTTGAGCAGCCACCGGGCGGCTCGGAGGACCATGTTGGGGCGGGTCTGGGCGTCGGGCACGACGCATCATGGGGCGTCCGGGTCCCGCCGGCAACCGGGGCGGTCGCCCGCGGTACGGGTCGTTGAGGGCCGATTTTGCCGCCGCGCGAACCGCGGGGCCCCCGGGATCCGAATAAGAGGGTGGGCCGACCCGTACCCTTATGGGAGACTGGACCCAAGCGACAGGCTCAAGCCGCGGGCCCGAGCCGCCCCCGTGGGCCGGAGGACGACCGATGGAAGACATCCGCCGCGTGATCGCGGCTGCCGGGCGCCGCCTGTTTGTGAACGACTGGTTCGCCCGTTTGACGGTGACGCTGACGGTCGTGATGACGCTGGCTTTCCTCGCGCGGATTGCGCAGAAGCTGGTACCGTTCGACGTGCCCTGGACGATCGCGCTGGCGGCGGGCGCCGGTGTGGCCGTCCTCGCGGCGGCGGCCTGGGCGCTCATCGCGCGGCGCAAGGACCTGGAGATCGCCCAGCACGTTGACGACCGGGCGGGCTTGCGGGAGTCGCTCTCGACGGCGCTGGTGGTTGCCAAGTCGCACGACGGGTGGAGCGAGAACATCGTGAGCAACGCCGGCGAGCGCGCGCGCCGGGTCGTCGTCCGCGACGCCGTCCCGATCACGGCCCCGCGTCTGTGGGCGGTGCCGTTCGCGCTGCTGCTCGCGCTGGCGGCGGTCTGGTGGGTGCCGAATTACGACGTGACGGGGCTGTTCGCCCAGCGTGAGCAGGCGGTCGAGCAGGACCGCGAGCTGCAGGAGGTCCGCGCCGAGGTGCAGGCGGCTGAGGACAAGATCGAGGCGCTCATGTCCAAGGCGGGCATGGAGGTCGACGACGCGGGCGAGAGCGCAGAGCCGCAGGACGAGTTGGACCCGAACGCGCCGGTCAACCCCGAGGAGGTGCGGCGCGAGGCGATCAAGAAGATGACGAACCTCGCCGAGCAGCTCGACGAGAAGATCAACGAGTCCGAGGAGGCGCAGGCGCTCGAGACGATCAACGACGCGATGCGCCGGCTGAAGGCGCCGACCGAGGGCCCGGGCTCGGAGATGGCCAAGCAGATGGCCAAGGGCAACTACGAGCAGGCGAAAGCGGAGCTTGAGAAGCTCGCCGAGCAGATCGCGTCGGGCGAGATGAGCGCCGAGCAGAAGCAGCAGGCCGCCGACAACCTCAACGCGGTGAAAGAGCAGCTCGAGCAGATGGCGAACCAGCGCGAGCAGCTCGAGGAGCAGCTCCAGTCCGCCGGGTACAGCGCCGAGCAGGCTGCCCAGATGGCCCGCGACCCCGAGCAGATGCAGCAGCAGCTCGAGCAGAACCAGGAGATGTCGCAGCAGCAGAAGCAGCAGATGCAGCAGGCCGCCCAGGCGCAACAGCAGGCGTCGGACGCGATGAACTCGGCGTGCCAGTCGATGGGGCAGATGGCCCAGGGGCTGCAGGACCAGTCGCAGGCCGGGCAGCAGCAGGCGTCCGAAGGCGCGCAGTCGATGGGTCAGCAGCTCTCACAGATGGAGATGGCCCAGGCCGAGATGCAGTCCGCCCAAGCCGCGATGAGCGAGTGCCAGTCGCAGCTCGCCCAGATGGGCGAGGGGATGTGCGAGAACCCAGGCGGGCAAGGCCAGGGCCAAGGGCAGGGCATGAACCGCCAGTGGCAGGCCGGGATGTCCAACGGGATGGGCTCGGGCTCGGGCGGGCCCGGGCGGGGCAACGGCGCCGGGCCGCAGGAGCAGGCGACCGACTTCATCGTCCGCAACGAGAAGGCGAACGTGAACACAGGCGAGGGCCCGGTCATCGCGTCCACGCTCGTCTATGGCTCGCAGATCCGCGGCGAGTCCAAGGTCGCGTTCTCCAACGTCACCTCCGCCGCCAAGGCCGAGGCCGCCGAGGCGATCGAGCACTCCCGCGTGCCCCGGCGCCACGAGGCGGCGGTGCAGCACTACTTCGGTCGGCTCGAGAAAGCCGCGGAGTCGGGCGAGAAGACGGACGGCTCGGCGACCGAAGACGCCGGCAACTAACATCTGGGCATGATTCTCTACAGACTCGTTTTCGCGTGCGTGCTGGTGATCGGTGCGTTGGGTGTCGCGTCGTGCGCGCGCGAAGCGGGTGATGAAACGCGCCGGGTCGTGCTGTATTCGTCGGTAGACGACTACGTCCTCCGCGAGGTGGTGCGTGACTTTGAACGCGAGACGGGCATCGAGGTGCTGCTGGTGGGCGATACCGAGGCGACCAAAACGACCGGGCTTGTGACGCGCCTGCTCGCCGAGAAGGACGCGCCCAAGGCGGATGTGTGGTGGTCGTCCGAGCCGTTCGGGACGATCCGGCTGGCGAAAGAGGGCGTGCTGGACGCGTATGCGTCGGCCGACGCCGAGGCGGCGTTCGAGGACGGGTGGCCCGCCTGGCTGCGCGGCGAAGGCGGGACGTGGTACGGGTTTGCCCTGCGGGCCCGGGTGATCGCGTACAGCACGAAGCGTGTCGAGGACCCGCCAAACAGGCTGCGGGACCTCACGGACCCGCGCTGGAAGGGGCGCGTCGGCATCGCCCGCCCGCAGTTCGGCACAACCCGCGGGCACATGGGGGCGCTGACGTCGCTGTGGGGGTTGGACAATTTCGAGTCGTGGCTCGAAGACCTTAAGGCGAACGGCGTGCGCCTCTACGACGGCAACGCGACGGTCGTGCGCAAGATCGCCGAGGGCGAGATCGACATCGGGCTGACCGACACCGACGACGTCTGGGCGGGCCAGCGCAACGGGTGGGATGTAGAACTGACGTACGAGGACACCGAGAAAATCGCGATGTACGGCAAGGGCAGCTTCGGCCCGTTGATCATCCCGAACACCGCGGCGATCGTCCGCGGCGCCCCGAATCGGGATGAAGCCGAGGAGCTCATGAATTACCTGCTCATGGGCCCGGCCGAGCGGGCGTTGCGGTCTTCGGACAGCCACAACTGGCCCGTTTTTCCCGGCGTGGGCGACCACCCCGACGCGTCGCGGCCCTGGACGCGGTTCCCGTGGGACCTCGAAGCCATCGCCGAGCGCGTCCCCGAGGCCATCGCGATCTGCGAGCGCGTGCTCGACTGACGCGCGTTCTCGGACGCGCGGGGCTGTGATCGCCCCGTGTTTCTCCCGCGTTGGGCCCCCTTTGGGACCCGCGAGAAAGTGCCTGCCCGGGTCGGTCGATTGACCCCACGTGGCGGACGCCCCGACACAACCGATGTCCGTGTTTTCTGGCCGCGGGGGTCAGGCTCTGACGCTTGCGCTGACGACGCTGCACGTCGGGCTGCTGGGCGTGGGGGTGCTGCTGCTGATGCGCCTCGCGGTGGACGCGGTCGCGTCGCCCATCGAGGTGCTGTACCAGCTCGTGGGCGTGCTGTGCGGGCTCGCGCTGACGGGCCCGGGCATGGCGACGGTGATCGCGTCGGTCACCGATCGGCGCCAACGCGTGGCCCTGCGGCGGATGAACCAGCAGCTCGAGACCGAGATCCGCCAGCGGGTGACCGAGTCGCTCGCGACGCGCAATGCGCTGATCTTCGGGCTCGCCAAGCTCGCCGACTACCGGGACAACGACACGGGCACGCACCTCGAGCGCATCGGCGAGTACGTCGTGCTGCTGGCCAACGAGCTGCGCACCGAGCACGACGAGATCGACGACCGGTGGATCGAGCGGCTCAAGCTCGCCAGCTCGCTCCACGACATCGGCAAGGTCGGCATCCCGGACGCCGTGCTGCTCAAGCCCGGCAAGCTCGACGCGGACGAGCGCCTGCTGATGGAGCAGCACCCGCTGATGGGCGCCGACACGCTGCTCGCGATCCGGCGACAGCTCGGGCACGACCCGTTCCTGGACATGGGCGTCGAAGTCACGCTCCAGCACCACGAGAAGTGGGACGGCTCGGGCTACCCCTTCGGGCTCAGCGGCGACATGATCGCCCTGTCGGCCCGCATCGTTGCCTTGGCTGATTTCTACGATGCGCTCACCAGCGTCCGCGTCTACAAGGACGCGATGCCCCACCGAGACACGGTCGAGCTCGTCCGCTCGCTCCGAGGCACGCACTTCGACCCCGAGATCGTGGACGTCTTCCTGACCAACGCCGGGCGGTTCGACGACATCCGCCGAACGCTCCAGCCGCGCTCGGGCGACCGGGCGGTGCCCAAGATCGTCGAGCTGGCCCAGAAGTACCTCCGGCGCACGCATCATTCAGAGGATCCCGCGACCGGGCGCGAGCCGGCGGTCCCGGTCCGCGCGGCCTGATCACGGACGCCCCCTCCCTACCATCGGGCATGCTCGAAACCCCCGGCGTTGCCACCGACATCCGCGCGTGCATCGAGGCGCAGCTCGCCTCCCTTGTTGCCCTCCGCCACGACCTGCACCGATGCCCGGAGCTGATGTTCCAGGAGCACGCGACCAGCCGGCGCGTCGTGGCTGAGCTCGAAGCGCTCGGTATCGAGCACATCACCGGGCTCGGGTGCCCCGCGGGCCAGCCCGGCACGGGCGTGCTCGCCCACCTGCCCGCGACGACGGGCACGCAGGGCCCCGCCGTGGCGCTGCGCGCGGATATGGACGCGCTGCCCATCGAAGAGCAGACCGGCGCCCCCTACGCGAGCGAGACGCCCGGCGTCATGCACGCCTGCGGGCACGACGGGCACACCACGATCCTGCTGGGCGTCGCCCGCGTGCTCGCGTCGCTCGAGCACCGGCCCAACCCGGTGACGCTCGTCTTCCAGCCCGCCGAAGAAGGCGGCGGCGGGGGCGAGAAGATGTGCGCCGCCGGCGCGCTCCGCGGCGCGGGTGCCGGCGGGCTGGGCACGCCCGTGGCGCGCATCTACGGGCTCCACGGGTGGCCCCGCATCCCCCTCGGGGACATCGCGACCCGCCCGGGCCCGCTGCTCGCCGCGACCGACGAGATCACCATCACCATCGAGGGCACGCAGGGGCACGCCGCCTACCCGCACCTCGCGGCGGACCCCGTCGTCGCCAGCGCCCACGTCATCACGGCCCTCCAGACCATCGCCTCGCGTCGCGTCTCCCCGCTCGACTCGGTCATCGTCACGATCGGCTCCATCCACGGCGGGTCGGCGAACAACGTCATCCCCGCCTCGGTCACATTGGTCGGCACCGTCCGCACGCTCAGCGCCGAGACGCGCGAGCTGGCGAAGCGCGAGGTTTTCCGCATTGCCGAGCAGACCGCCTCGGCGCACGGCACACGCGCCCGCGTCGATTGGGAGAGCGGCTACCCCGTGACCAGCAACGACCCCGCCGAAGCGGCGCGCGTCTGCGCAATCGCGTCCGACGCCGTCGGGCCCGAGCGCGTCACGACCGACTTCGAGCCCTCGATGGGCGGCGAGGACTTCTCGTACTACGGGCAGCACGTCCCGGCCTGCTTCTACCTCGTCGGGCTCTGCCCGCCCGGGGCGGACCCGGACTCGGTGCCCCAACTCCACCAGGCGACCTTCGATTTCAACGACGACGCGATCGGCGTGGGCGTGGAGATGATGGTCCGGCTCGCGCTGTCTTGAACCGGGCTCCGGGGGCGTGGGGGTGGGCTCGGCAGGTCCGGAAATCCCTCGCTTGAGCGGAGAACCCGCCGAACGTAAGGTCCGTACCCCTCGCGGGCCGAAGGAGTCGTCATGAAGCATCAGATCGCGATCGGGTTCTGTCTGGCGACCATCACCGCCGCCCCCCTCACCGGCTGCCGCGTGGAGCGGACGCGGGGCCAGCGTCACCAGGTGCGGGCCCTGGATGCCGTCCTGCAGGCCGAGGCGGACCGCCTGAGCGTCCTGAGCCCCTCGGCGGACCCCGAGGGCTTGGCGCAGGACTACCGCCTGCTGGTGGAGATGCAGTCGGACCTGATCAACTCCATGGTCCGCAGCGCCTCAGCAGAGCCGATCCGCGTCCAGCAGGCCGAGGACGACCTGATCCTGCTGGCCGACGAAGCTCGCGGGCTCGAGTCCTACCGCTCGTGGTCGGCGGACACCCAGCTGAACTTCGAGCGGCAGTTCTGGCGCAACCGCCTGCAGCCGTGGCAGATGTGGCGCGGGCCGGGGTGGCAGACCAACCGCGAGGACTTCACCGTCCGCCCGGGGTCGTAGCCCGTCCCTCCTGAACCGAACCCGATCATCGTTCACGCCCGCGCGGTCGTTGTGCCGATGGCACCCCTCGGCTTCGGCACAAGGGGGTTCCAGATGCTCAGGGTCATCATCGCGGCGATCGTCGGCGGCATCATCTACTTCGCCTGGGGCTTCGTTTTCTGGCCATTGGGCGTGAGCAACGCGTTCGACGGGCTCCATCCAGTGCCCAACGAGGCCGTCACCGTCGCGGGGCTCGACGCACAGTTGGACACGACCGGGATGTACTACTTCCCCGAGATGCCGACGGACCCGGCGGACGAAGCCGCGATGACGGCCTACTCCGAACGCCACGAGGCCGGGCCCATCGGCATGGTCATGTTCCGCCAAGAGGGCACCGCTCCCATGGCGCCCGTGATCTTCGTCCAGGGCATCGCGATCGACATCATCGTGGCGTTCCTCGTCTCGATGATCGCGTTCGCCGTCTCCCGCAACGGCGGCGGGATGCGCTGCAAAGCCGTCGCGGTGTGCGCGTTCGCCATCGGGGCGGCGCTGGCGAGTCACGGCATGATGTGGAACTGGTTCTATATGCCCACCAATTACACGCTCATGATGATGACCGACGTCGCCGCCGGGTGGGTCATCGCCGGGCTTGTGATCGCGCTGATCGTGCGCGCGCCAAAGTGCGGCAGGGCAGAGCCCGCCGCGGCGTGAGTCACCCGGCAACCGGGATGTGGATCGCCGTCAGGCAGTCCTCGGGCGCGACCTGCTGCGGGTTGTTCAGGTAGAGCTCGAAGCACGGCCCGTCGGCCGGCTCGTGCCCGGACGCGGGCAGCCACGTGCCGAAGAACCACTGATACACCTCGGCGAACCGCGCGTGCGGGCCCTTGAAAAGCCCGATCGCGCACACGCACGCGGGGATCTCGACCATGCGCACGCCCGCGTCCGCGTCGCCCCCGAACCCGGGCGGGGCGGTGACGCACGCGTCGGCGCGCAGATCCTCGGGCTGGGTTTGCATGTGGTCGTCGTGGTAGATGCCGATCGCTTCGGTCGTCGGCCCGAGCACGCCACGAGGCCCGGCCCACGAGAACACACGCGCAAACGCGGGCCCGATTTCGTGGTAGGGCCCGGTGTGGCGCACCGCCGCCAGCCGGCGCGCGGGCACCGTTTCGACCTTCACCTCGGCCATCGGGTTCTCTCTGAGCAACGGCACGAACCGCCCCGCGGCGTCGTCGGGCCCGTACCGCACGCCGTTGGGCGCGGCGGGCAGGTCCAGGGGCTCGCGGGCGCCGGCGCGGAACTCGCTCGGTGTGCGCCCGAAGTGCATCTTGAACGCCCGCGCAAACGACTCGTGCGCCTCGAACCCGCACGCGAGCGCGATGTCGAGCACCTGGCGGTCGGTGCCGGCCAGCTCGCCCGCGCCGCGCTCCAGACGCAGGCGCCGGGTGTGGGCCGCGACGGACTCGCCCGTCATCGAGCTGAACAGGCGGC
Organism: Phycisphaeraceae bacterium; assembly: GCA_021604785.1. Taxonomy (GTDB): domain Bacteria; phylum Planctomycetota; class Phycisphaerae; order Phycisphaerales; family UBA1924; genus BQJQ01. The sequence continues at coordinate 951 of BQJQ01000039.1, read as the reverse complement.
TGAAGTGGTACCGCGAGAAGTGGGCGAGCTTCGCCAGCTCCTCGACGCTGGGCGTGGGCTCGCCCGCGCCGGCGGCTTCCTGCAGGCGCCGCAGCACGCGGACCATCCGGGCGCGGTAATCCATCGCGGTGTCGTGGCGTTGGGGCATGCCCCATTGTCCCCTCCCGGCGGGGCGACGCCTGACCGTGCGTGCGGATTCGCCCACTACGATGCACCGTGGACGACCCGGATCCGATCCCGACCGACGAGGACGGCCTGCAGCCGGCTGACGCGCCCCCGCCCTGGGGGACCGAGGAGCGTGCCGACCGGCTCGCGCGCCTGGGGCGCACCGCCCGCGACCTTCCCCCCGTGCCCGGCGTCTACCTGATGAAGGACCACAAGGGCGTGGTCCTCTACGTCGGCAAGGCGAGCCGCCTGCCCGACCGCGTTTCGAGCTACTTCGTCGCATCGACGGACTTGGGCGCGCGCAAGGCGCCGATGCTCGAGGACGTGCACACGTTCGACACGCTGGTCTGCGAGACCGAGTGGGAGGCGGTGCTCGCTGAGAACCGGCTGATCAAGGACATCAAGCCCAAGTACAACGCCCGCCAGACGGACGACAAAACGTTCCCGTACCTCGTGGTGACGACGCGTGAGGACTACCCGCGCGTCTTAATCACCCGCAACCCGTCGGGGGCGGACTCGAAGACGGGCGAGTTGGCGCCCGAGATGCGCCAGGCCCGCGTCTTCGGGCCATTCACCGACGCCGGCGCGCTCCGCGAGGCGCTGCCCCAGCTCCAGCGGGTGTTTAGGTACCGCACCTGCTCGCTCGACATCGTCGCGGGCGACCCAAAGAACAAGCGCTTCCGCCCGTGCCTGCTCGCGTCGATCGGGCAGTGCACCGCCCCGTGCAACGAGTCGATCTCGCCCGAGGCGTACCGCAAGGACATCGACCGGTTCGTGCGGTTCCTC
>BQJQ01000038.1 GCA_021604785.1 Phycisphaeraceae bacterium | reverse complement strand
GCGTCGAGGACCCCAAGGGCCTGTTCAACGCGGGCCTCGGCGGCAACCTGCGCCGGGCGATCGACCTCTTTGAGGGCGACACGCTCAACGGGCCCGCGTTCAAGGCGCTGGTCCGAGCTGCGGCGGCCCTGAACGCGTCCTGATCGAAACGCCCCCGATCATGCGTGCCGGGTTCACCGCGGAGGACGCGGTGAATTCCCCCTCGCCCTGTCGCTACCATCGCCTCCTATGCGATACGCGATGATCATGGCGGGCGGGGCGGGCACCAGACTCTGGCCCATGAGCCGCGACGGGCAGCCAAAGCAGCTCATCCGGTTCATCCACGAGGAGGGGGGTCCGGTCTCGCTGCTGGAGGTCGCCGCACGCCGGCTCGAGGGCGTCGTGCCCGATGAGCGCCGTTACATCTGCACGGGCGAGCGGTACCGCGACGCAATCTCCGAACTCCTCCCCGCGTACGCCGGCGAGCGCCTGCTGGGCGAGCCCGAGGGTCGCGACACGCTCAACGCCGTCGGCTTCGCCGCCGCCGTCTTCGGCAGGGACGACCCGGACGCCGTCTTCTGCGTGCTGACCGCCGACCACCTGATCGAGCCGCAGGACACGTTCGTGCGCGCGATGGAGGTCGGTCTGTCGCAGGTCGAGAAGGACCCGACCAAGCTCGTCACCTTCGGCATCACCCCGACGTACGCCGCGACGGGGTTCGGGTACATCGAGCAGGGGCGAGAGATCGACGGCACCGACGGGCTCGCGTTCAGGGTCCAGCGGTTCGTCGAGAAGCCGCCCGCGCCCAAGGCCCAAGCGTTCTACGACTCGGGCAGCTTCTTCTGGAACGCCGGCATGTTCGTCTTCCACGCGCAGACGTTCATGGACCTGCTCGAACGCCACGCGCCGGAGAATTTCGCCGGGCTCATGAAGATCCGCGACGCGTGGGGCACGCCCGAGCAGGACGCGGTGCTCGCGGAAATCTACCCGACACTCCCCAAGACGAGCGTGGACTACGGCGTGATGGAGCCGGCGTCCAAGGACAAGGCTGTGTCGATCGTCGGCGTGAAGATGGACGTGAAGTGGCTCGACGTGGGCTCCTGGCCCAGCTACGGCGAGACGCTTCCCGCCGACGCCCGCGGCAACCGGGCCGTCGGCGTCGAGGTCGCCCGCCACGACTGCAAGAACACGCTGGTGATCGGGGACGGGTCTGACCACACCGTCGCGCTCGTCGGGTGCGAGGACCTGATCGTGGTGCGGACCGAGCGGGCGACGCTGGTGATGCCGGCGAGCAAGGCGCAGGACCTCAAGACGCTGCACGCGGGGCTGGCGGACGGGATTAAGTGACACACTCGCGCAGGGCTTCAACGTGGTTCCCGGTTGTGCTTGCACTCGTCGTGAACCTGCTGTGCTTGGCTTATGCCACTCTTGCCGTGATTTCAAAGAACACGTACTTCCGCCCGATCGCGTACCGCAACGACCTACCACCTGACTTGATGCCTCAAATCTATGAGTTGGGCGGTAAAGCACCGACCACGATCTACGCGATGCTCTTTTCTATCTGGCTCCTGAGTACCGTTTCAATCATCTGGTTTCTGTGGCGCGGAAGAGATTGCGGAGAAGAAGGCGCAGCGGCGCCAGCAAGTACACCGTCACACCCGCCTACCCATCGGCCCGGCAAGCATTTACCCAGAGATGACCGCGCCGCCGTTCCATGAGATACCTCGCCATCGATCTCGGCGACAAACGCACCGGGCTCGCGCTCGGCGATGACGTCACGGGCATCGCCTCGCCGGCCGGGCTCGTCGAGATCCCGATCGACCGCGCCCGCGGCGACGCCCTGCTCGACGCCTTGGCCGCCCGCGCCAGGGCGGACTTGGGGCCCGCCGACGCCCTGGTGCTGGGCATGCCCCTGAACATGGACGGCTCGGAGGGCCCGCGGGCGAAGCTCGTCCGGGCGTTCGCCCTCCGGCTCGCGGCGTTAGCAGCCCGCCCGGTGATCCTGGCTGACGAGCGGAAGACCTCGCAGGCCGCCGACGCCCGGATGGCCCAATCCGGGCTGACCCACGGGCAGAAGAAAGCCCGGCGCGACGCGATCGCGGCTGCCGAGATCCTGCGGGCCCTGCTCGAGGACCCCGCCGCCCGGATCGACACGATCGAGCCCCCCACGACCCCGCCTGAGGGGGCCCAGAGCGGGGCAAACCCGCCCGGGTGAACATCCCGCGCCCGCCACCGGTACAACACTGCGAAGAATGATCCGTCAGCCGCCCCGCCCGGCGAGCGGTACCCCCCGGGGGGCACCGCGACGATCGGCGGGCGCCGACGAATCGAGGAAGGACCCGAGATGCTCTATTCGCTCATCACACTCACCGCGGCGCTCACCACGGCCGGACTCGCCCAGCCCCAGGCGCGCCCCGAGGCACCCCCCGAGACGCCCGCGGACTACGCCCACCTCCTCCCGCCGCGCGAGTTCGCCGACGTGGGCGAGCTGCTCGACGCGATCGAGGAAGCGGACCGCAAGATCATGACGGTGCACGCGCTGATCCGCCACTTCACCGTCAACACGCTCGCCGACGACCGGCAGGTGCGCGAGGGCGAGATGTTCGTGCAGACCTCGCGCGGGCCCGACGGCGACCAGCCGCCGCAGCGCGCGTTCGTGATCGACTTCACCAAGTTCAGCGCCGACGGCGCCCAGCGGGACATCTCCCGCCGGTACGTCTTCGACGGCACGTGGCTCGCCGAGATCGACGGCGACGAGCACGTCTTCACCAAGTACCGCATTGTCCCCCCGGGCCAACGCCTCGACGCGACGGCGGACCCGTCGTCGGCGCCGTTCTGGATCCCGATGGACCGCGAACGCGAACGCATCGAGAAGATCGCCCACACCGAGCTGCTGGGCCCGACCGACTGGCTGCCCGACGAGGAGATGCCCGCCGGGCTCGCCCGGTTCGCGGCGGACACCAACGCCGTGCAACTGCACCTGATCCCCCGCGAGGGCACCGGGTACGCCGAGCGGTGGGACGACGTGCGGATCTGGTTCGACCGTCGGACCTTGCTCCCCGTGCTCTACGTCGCGGTCGACCACTCGGGCGACCAGCAGATCTCCCAGCTCTTCGACGTCGTGACCAACGTCCGCTTCGGCGCCGGCACGTTTTCGACCGAGACCCCCGATGCGAACGCCGGGTGGGACGTGCAGGTCCAGGACTACCGCGGGGCGCAGCGGTGACCACCCCCGTGCGCACCCGCCTGGCGGTGCTCGCGGCGATCGGAGCGTTGAACGCCGCGGCGATCGCCCAGCCGGACCTCGTCGGCGGGGACGTCAACCCGACGGTCGTCGAACGCCTCGCGGCGCCGTATTTGAGCGATGACGAGCGGGCCGAGCTGCGCCTGTTCCATGGGATGTGGACCGCTGACGATCTGCGCACGCCGGCCGACAACGCCCGCGCGGCACTGGTGCTCGGGCGGTACGACCACCCCGCGCTGCGTGACGCCGAAGCGGATGTCTCGGACCGCGCCGAAGCGGCGCTCAAACGCGGCGAACCAGAGCGCACCCTCGAGCTGCTCACCCAATCGCGGACGATCCGCGGCGCCCGCCTGCAGGCCGAGGCGCTGTTCATGCTCGGGCGCCACGACGAGGCCGTCGAGGCGGTCCAACCGGTGGTCGAAGCGTTCAGCGCGCGCCGGGTCGAGTCCGCGGCGGACATCGCCGAGGGTGTGCGCGCGCTCATGGTCCGCGCCCGCGTCCTCGGCTCCGAGCTCGGCGACGGCGGGGACTACAAAGCGATGCTCGCCCTGCTCGCCCACGCTCGCGACGACCTCGACCGGCTCGACTGGCGCCCCCGACTGGCCGAGGCGGTGCTGCTCTACGAGCGCCACAACCGGGCCGAGGCGAACGCGGCACTGAGCGAGGTGCTCGCGCTCAACCCCCGGTGCGCCGAAGCGTTGGCGATGCGAGGCCGGCTCGCGGTCGACGGGTTCAACTTCGACGCGATGAACGCGATCGTCTTCGAGCTCGACCGGCTCGCGTCGTCAGCCACGCTGATCGAGGGCGGCGCGCCGATCGGGTCCGCCGAGGCACGCCTGATCGAGGCCCACGCGTGGCTGCGCCAACGGAACGCGATCGAGACTCGCCTAACCCTCTCGCCCGTGCTGACCAGGCACCCGGACCACCGCGAGGCGCTGGCGCTGGACGCCGCGGCGTCCGCCGTGGGAGCCCGGTTCGGCGACGCGCAAACCACGCTCGACCGGCTCGAACAGCTCTCCCCGGGCTCACCGATTGGCCCGCTCACCGTCGGGCGGGCGCTTGCCGAAGCCCGTCAGTACGACCTCGCCCCGGCGTACCTCGAACGCGCCGCCGATCGCCTGCCCAACGACTCCACGGCTCCGATGGAACTCGGGCTGATGGAACTCCAGGCCGGGCGCGACGCCGACGCGATCGGGCACCTCACGCACGCAACGACGCTCGACCCGTTCAACGCGCGGGCGAACAACTCGCTGACGCTGGCGCTGGAAGTCACGACGTATGCGCGCGTCGAGACGCCCCACTTCATCGTCCGACACGCCCCGGGGATCGACGCCGTCTTCGCGGCGGACATGCCCGGCCCGCTCGAAGCGCTCTACGCGCGCGTCACGGGCGATGCGCCCGGCGGCATCGACCACGAGCCGGCGCACAAAACGTTCATCGACGTGCTCCCCGACCATCAGCACTTCGCGGTCCGCATCACCGGCATGCCCGAGCTGTGGACCATCGCCGCCTCGACCGGCCCGATCATCGCGATGGAAGCGCCACGCCCGGGCCCCAACAAGAAGACCGGCCCGTACGACTGGGCCCGCGTGCTCCAGCACGAGTTCACGCACACCGTCACGCTGAGCCGGTCGAACAACCGCATCCCGCACTGGATGACCGAGGGGATGAGCGTCTACCTCGAAGACCGCCCGCGCGATGAGCGGACGTGGCGCCTGCTCGCCCAGGCGTACTCGCAAAATCGCCTGTTTGACCTGCGCGATATCAACATCGCGTTCGTGCGCCCGAAGCAGCCCGCCGACCGATCGCTCGCGTACGCGCAGGGCGAGTGGCTCATCGAGTATGTCAACGAGCGGTTCGGGCCCGAAGCCCCGCGGGAGATTCTCGACGAGGTGGGCAAGGGCGCGAGCGACATGCAGGCGTTCGAGGCGGTGCTCGAAGAGCCGGTCGAGGACTTCCTCGCCGCCTTCCGCGCGTGGGCCCGCGAGGACCTGATCCGCGTCGGGATGCGCGTGCCCGAGGGCGTGCCGACGTACGAGCAGTTGTGCGCGCGCGACGGCGTCAGCCCGTCCGAAGCCGCGGGCGACGCGTCGCATCTCGATGCGTGGCTCGACGAATTCGCGGATCACCCCGAGGTGCTCGAAGCACGCGTCGGGCTGGCGATCGCGGGCGCCGGTCGCGTGCCCGACGCGTCGGTGGTGCCCGAGCTCGAGCGCCTGGCGCGGGTCATCCCGGTCGCGTCCACGCCGCACCGCCTGCTCTCGCGGGTCTTCCTCTCGTCGGACGACCCGGAGGACCACGCGCGCGCAATCCCGCACCTCGCGTTCCTCGACGAGCGTGAGCAGAGCACGCCCGCGTTCGCAGCGGAGCTCTCGCGTCTCTACGAGCAGGCCGGCGATACCGCGGCGGCCCACCGGTACGCCGAGCGCGTGGTCATGATCGCGCCATACGACGCGGACGGGCGCGAGCGGGCCGCACGGACCGCGATCCTCGCGGGCGAGCTGTTGGACGCGCGGCGCCACCTCGCGGCGCTGGTCGCGCTCGAACCCGACCGCGCCCGTCATCAGCAGCGTCTGGACGCGATGGACGCGATGATCGAGCGTGCCGCGGGCGGGTGAAGCGCGCCCGCGTGCATCACGCAGTTCGTGCGCGCCGCGTTGCCTTCTTCGGGTTCACGTCGGGTGTTGGCTCGGCCTCGTTGAGCGCCCACCCCGTCCACGCCCGATACCGCGCGCGCAGATCGTCGGCGATCTCGTCCGCGCCCAACCCTGTGGTCGAATAGTCGATGATCGGGGCGAACTCGACGCGTGATCGGCTCGTGTGCCACAGGCTCGCCCAGGCCGGGTCCACCTGCGGCGTGCCCTCGACCCAAACGGGCAGCACCGGCGCGCCGGATCGCTTGATAAGCATCCCGACCCCGCGCTGGAACCGGAGGAGTTGGCGCTCGGGGCGCTCGAGCCCGCCTTCGGGGTAGATGCCGATCACGCCGCCGGCCCGGAGGTGGGCCATCGCTTCGCGCATCGCGGTGCGGTCGCGACCGGACCGGGAGACGAAGATGACCTGCTGCCAGCGCCAGAACCGGTCGAGCCAGGGCAGGCGCATGTCCTCGGCCATGATCCAGCGGATGTGGAACGGGCACCGGGCCGAGATCAGCACCGGGTCCACCCCGGCGGTATGGTTCGCGACGACGATCAGCGGGCCGGCGTCGCGGGCCGTCGGGACGTGCTCGAACCCCTCGACCTTGAGCCCGTGAACGGCGGCGGCGTACCAGTCGCCGAGACCGTAAATCACGTTGCTCCAGAGGGTTCCGCTCGGGCTCGGGTGGCGCGCAAGAACAAGCATGGGCAGACCGACCGCCAGCGCGAGACCCAGGATGACCCAAGCGAGCCATTCCATGCGGTGTATGTTAGCACTCGCAAAGATTTGGGGCCCGCGGTTTGCCGGATTCGCGCGCCCCGGTGGGCGGCGTGACCCCCGTACACTTCCCCAATGAACCGGGCCAGCCCCTCCAACTCCACCTCGGATCTGTGGGCGCCCAAGCGGGCCGAGGCCCGGGCCGGCGTCGAGCCGCTGGCGGTGCGGATGCGCCCGCGGACACTCGACGAGCTGGTCGGGCAGACGCACATCGTGGGCGAGGGCAAGCTGCTGCGCCGGATGATCGACGCGGACGCGATCACGAGCCTGATCTTGCATGGGCCGCCGGGCACGGGCAAAACGACGCTCGCCGAGGTGATCGCCAACGCGACCAACCGGCGGTTCGTCCGCGAGAACGCGGCGAGCGTGGGCGTCAAACGGATCCGCGAGCTGATCGCCGACGCGGACCGCTCGCTGGGCGACACGGGCAAGCGGACGATCCTGTTTCTGGACGAGATCCACCGGTTCACGAAGGCGCAACAGGACGTGCTGCTCGCGGACGTGGAGCGGGGGCTGATCACGCTGATCGGGGCGACGACGGAGAACCCGCTGTTCAGCGTCAACAGCGCGCTGATCTCACGGTCCACGCTCTTCCGGGTCGAGGCGCTGAGCGAAGCCGAGGTGATCGACGTGCTGGAGCGCGCGGTCGCGGATCCCCAAAGAGGGTACGGGAAGCTGGATCTGGAAGTGACACCCGGGGCGCTGCGCGTCTGGGCGATCAAGTCGGAGGGCGACGCTCGGCGAGCGCTCACGGCGCTTGAGGTCGCGGTGCTGAGCACGCGAGGAGACTCGGATGGGACTGATCGACGACGTGACCGAGTGGGTGCTGGAGATCTTCCTGCATCTGGCGTGGTGGAAGAAGGACACCGAGAACGCGGAGCAGGACGCGCGGGTGGAGCAGGATCGCAAGCGACGATCCTGATCGACGAGCAGACCGCCGAGGACTCGATCCAGGCGAAGGTCGCGACGTACGGCGACGACGGGCACTACGACGCGATCAGCGCGATGATCAAGTCCGTCCGCGGGTCGGACCCCGACGCGGCGGTGTACTGGATCGCCCGGATGCTCGACGCCGGCGAAGACCCGCGTTTTATCGCGCGCCGGCTGGCGATCCTCGCGTCCGAGGACGTCGGCAACGCGGACCCGCGGGCGGTTGTGATCGCGAGTTCGTGCTGGGAATTGGTCGAACGGATCGGGATGCCCGAGGCGCGGATCACGCTGGGGCAGTGCGCGACGTACCTGGCGCTGGCGCCCAAGTCGAACGCGGCGTACCAAGCGATCGACGCGGCGCTCGCGGATGTGCGCGAGGGGCGGGTGCAGCCCGTGCCGCTGTACCTGCGGGACAAGAACACGTCTCCGCTGGCGAACGACGAGGGCAAGGGGCAGCGGGTGCGCACCATCGAGGGCGAGGGGTACGAGTACTCGCACAACAGCGAGGACCAGATCTCGGGGCAGAGCTACATGGGCGTGGACAAGCGGTACTACGAGCCCAAGGACATCGGGGCCGAGCGGGTGCTGCGCGAGCGGCTCGACGAGATCCGGGCGACGCGCGAGCGCAGCGGGAAGCGATCATGACGCAGGACCGCGTCGAGTTCGAGAAGCGCGAGATGCGCGCGCGGGTGCGGGCGTCCCTCGGCGGGATCTCGCCTGACGTGCGCCGGGCGTGGCCCGAGCTGACGCTCGCGTGGCTGCGCACGAGCGAGCTGTGGGAAGCCAAAGGCCCGGTGATCGGGTTCCTGCCCGACGGCACCGAGCCGGACGTCGAGCCGGTGCTGCGGGCGCTGGCGGCGGCGGGGCGGATGGTCGCCGTGCCCCGCATCGGGTGGGAGACGCGGGCGATGTCGGCGCGGGTGATCCCGGGGTGGGACGAGTTGGGCCGGTGGGTCGAGACGCGGCGGCACGGGGTGCGCGAGCCCGTCGAGGGGTGCCCGACGCTCGAGCTGGCGGATGCCGAACTGCTGATCGTGCCGGGGGTTGCGTTCGATCGCTCGGGCGGGCGGCTCGGGCGGGGCGGCGGCTTCTATGATCGGTTCCTCGCGAGGGTGGCGCCCGGGGTGCCCACCATCGGCGCGTGCTACGCGGCTCAGGTGGTGGACCGGGTGCCCGAGGGCGAGCTGGATCGGCCGGTGACGATGCTGGCGAGCGAGGACGGATGCGTCGCGTGCGCACGGACGGGAGACACGCCATGAGCCTGCCATCTCAGGTCGGACGGACCCCCGGGCGGGGTCCCAAGGTCGAGTCGCGGAGCGAGCCGCGATTCGGGAAGAACCAGGTGCTGTACGGCGCGGTCGGCGGCGGGGTTGTGCTCGCGGTGCTCGTGATCGCGATCGTCGCGACGCGCGGCGGGTCGGGCGACGCCGGGCAGACCGTCGCGGGCATCACCGACCCCTTGGCGCAGATCGGCGGCGGTGCAGACGACGCGGCCACGACGGGCACAGGGACGGCGGCGGCGGGCGCGGACCCGGCACTCGACCTCGTCATGGGCGGCGGCACGCCCACGCCCGCCGAACCCGACACGCGCACGCCCGGCGAGGACACGGTCGCTGGCGGGGCGGTCGACACCGATGAGCCGGACGACGACTTCGCGATCGACGCGGTGCTCAACCAGCCCGAGCGGGCGCCGACCAAGGGCATCCTGACCGACGTGTTCGAGGCTGAGGGCGCGACGGGCACGGGCTCGGCTCCGGTCGCTTCGGGGGGTCAGCCGGGCGGAGACAACACGGAACCTCACGACACACCGCCCGCGACGCACGCGTCGGCGGACGGCGAGCTCGCGACGCTGCCCGAGGCGGGCACGCTCGAGGGCGAGGCGCTGGCGCGGGCGGGCGAGCTGCGCCGGGCCGGGCGCCTGCTGGCGGCCCGCGATGAGCTCAACCTGACGCTCAGCGACGATGCGCTGAGCGAACGCGGGCGTGAGCGGGTGCGGGCGGAGGTCATGGATCTCAACCAGACGCTGGTCTTCTCGGCCCACCTCGAGCCGGGCGACGACATGGCGAGCGAGTACCGCGTGCAGTCGGGCGATTCGCTGGCGCGGATCGCGCGGGCCCAGAGCCTGGGCACACACTGGAAGCTGATCGCCCGGGTCAACGGCATCGACAACCCGTCGCGGATCAACGTGGGGCAGCGGCTCAAGCTGGTGCGCGGGCCGTTCCACGCGGTGGTGGACAAGAGCGACTTCCGGCTCGACGTGTACCACGGGGCGGCTGCGTCGCCCAGGGAGTGGGTCTACGTGACGTCGTTGCCGGTGGGGCTCGGCGCCGACGACGGCACGCCGGTCGGCACGTTCGTGGTGTCCGAGGGCAAGCTTGAGAATCCGGGGTGGGTGAACCCCCGCGACTCGAGCGAGCGGTACGATCGCAACGACCCGGCGAACCCGATCGGGGAGTACTGGGTCGGGCTCGAGGGGCAGGGCGACGCCGCGGCCCACACGGGGTATGGGCTGCACGGGACGACCGACCCGGGCTCGATCGGCAAGACGATGTCGATGGGGTGCGTGCGTCTGGGCGACGACGACGCGGCGTTGATGTACGAGCTGCTGACCGAGGGCGTCAGCGTCGTGCACATCGTGCCCTGACGGGGCGTTGCCCAGGGCCGGCTTGGGGCGCCGAGAGAGCTAATTTTTGAGGGCGAGCGTGCCCCCCGGCGGGGGTGTCATATCGCGTGCCCGAACGCGCCCGGACGAGCCCGGCGTCCTATCATTCGAGTCGGAATTCGGCCCCGTTTTCGGGCGACTCGGGCGGCGGTGAAAAACCCCCTCCGGGCACGCGCCACGGGCGATCTCCGGCGGTTCTTTCCGAGTCGTGACGCCGGGGGTCGGGGCGATCCCCACACCCCCGGCGACGACCAGCACGGGGTTGCCAGTTCATGCCCGAATCTTCCCAGGCAAGCGAGTCTCCCGCCGCCGGTGTCGAGCCCAAGAAGGCGCCCCACGGGGGCGACTACGGGTCCGCGCAGATCAAGGTACTCGAGGGGCTCGAGGCCGTTCGCAAGCGCCCGGGCATGTACATCGGGGGGACGGGGCTTAACGCGCTGCACCACCTGGTGTACGAGGTCGTGGACAACTCGATCGACGAGGCGATGGCCGGGCACGCGACGGTCGTCACTGTTGCGATCCAGGCGGACGGGTCGGTCAGCGTCACCGACGACGGGCGGGGCATCCCGGTCGAGGCGGTGAAGAACGACGACCCGACGCTCGACGGGATGTCGGCGATCGAGGTCGTGCTGACCAAGCTGCACGCGGGCGGCAAGTTCGGCGAGGAGGGCAGCGCGTACAAGGTCTCGGGCGGGCTGCACGGCGTGGGCGTGAGCTGCGTGAACGCGCTGAGCGAGTTTCTCGAGGCCGAGGTGTGGCGAGAGGGCAAGGTCCACGCGATCTCGTTCGAGCGGGGCGTGGTGATCGAGCCGATCCACGAGGTCGGGCCGATCCCCGCGGCCAGCTCGCGGGCGACGGGCACGACGGTGACGTTCCGCCCGGACGCGACGATCTTCCCGGACACGACGTTCGCGTACTCGACGCTGGCCAACCGCCTGCGGGAGCTGGCGTACCTGAACCCGGGCGTGACGATCCGCCTGAGCGACGAGCGGGTGGGCGCCGACGGCAAGCCCCGGTCGGACACGTTCTACGCGGACAACGGGCTGCTGGCATACGTCGAGCACCTGATGGCGAGCAAGAACGCGGTGTCAAGCCCGGTGTACCTGAAGAAGGAAGTGCCCGAGGACGACACCGTCTGCGAGATCGCGTTGCAGTACCACGACGGGTACAACGAGTCGGTGATGACGTTTGCGAACAACATCAACAACGTGGACGGCGGCACGCACGGGCAGGGGTTCAAGGTCGCGCTGACGCGCACGCTCAACGGGTATGCCCGCAAGAGCGGGATCATCCGCGAGAAGGACCCGGTGCCAACGGGCGAGGACCTCCGAGAGGGGCTCGTCGCGATCGTGTCGGTGAAGCTGCCCAACCCGGCGTTCAACAACCAGCCCAAGGAGAAGCTGCTGAACCCGGAGATCGAGGGGTTCGTGAGCGCCGCGGTGGCCGAGGCTTTGGATACGTGGCTCGAGGAGCACCCGGCCGAGGCGAAGCGTCTGTGCATGAAGGGGATCGTCGCGGCGCAGGCGCGCGAAGCGGCCCGCAAGGCGCGGGAGCTGACGCGGCGCAAGACGGCGCTCGAATCGGGCTCGATGCCCCACAAGCTGCGGGACTGCAAGACCAAGGACCTGGCCGAGAGCGAGCTGTTCATCGTCGAGGGTGATTCGGCGGGCGGCAGCGCCACGCAGGGGCGAAACGTCGAGACGCAGGCGATTTTGCCCTTGCGGGGCAAGCTGCTCAACGTCGAGAAGGCCCGGATCGACCGGATGCTCCAGCACGAGGAAATCCGCACGCTCATCCAGGCGCTGCGGTGCGGCATCGGGCAGGAGTTCGACATCTCGCGCCTGCGCTACGGCAAGGTCATCCTGATGACCGACGCCGACGTCGACGGGAGCCACATCCGGACGCTGCTGCTCACGTTCCTGTTCCGGCACATGCCCGAGCTGATCCGGCGCGGGCACGTGTATTGCGCGCAGCCGCCGCTGTATCAGCTGGTGCGGGGCAAGAGCGGGCGGTACGTGCTCAACGATTCGACGCTGCACAACACGCTGACGGACCTGGGGCTCGAGAAGTCCTCCTTCGTCATCCGTGACACCGAGACGGCCCGCCCGGGCGATGACCTGAAGATCGTCCGGAGGCTCGAAGGGGCGGACCTGACGACGCTGGTGCGCGTGCTGCGTCGGCTGGGCGAGCTGGCGCAGATCGTCGAGCGACGCGGCGTGCTGTTCGCGGACCTGCTGGGCGCCCGGCGCGACGGCACGCTGCCCACGCACCAGATTTCGGCGGGTCCGGAGAACGTCTACGCGTGGTCAGAGCGCGAGGCGCACGAGCTGATCGACCAGCGTGGGTGGTCGCTGGCGGACGCATCGGGCAACGGCACCACGCCCGAGAGCGCCGACGGCGCGGCGGGCGAGCCGGCGACCGAGGCCCCCACCGGCCCGGCGGCGATGGTCCGCGAGCTGCACGAGAACCGCGAGCTGGCGACGGTGTTCACTCAGCTTGGCGAGCTGGGGCTGCCGATCGAGGACTACGGGCTGGTGCGTGAGGAGTCGATCACGGGCGAGATGCTGCCGGCGAAGTACGCGTGGGAGACCGAGAAGCGCGGCGGCAAGCAGCAGTCCGAAGAAGGCGAGGAGGACGCGGCCAACACGCGCCTCGTCGAGGCGGCCGGGCTCACGAGCATCCTGCCGGCGCTGCACGAGATCGGGCGTCGGGGCATGGACATCAAGCGGTTCAAGGGGCTGGGCGAGATGGACGCCGAGCAGCTCTGGGAGACCACGATGGACCCGGACAAGCGGGTGCTGATGCGGGTGCGGATGGACCAGGCGACCGAGGCGGACGCGCTGTTCAGCCTGCTGATGGGCGAGCAGGTCGAGCCGCGGCGGAAGTTCATCGAGGACCACGCGCTCGAGGTCAAGAACCTGGACGTGTGAGCCCTGCCGGGGCCTTCGGGAGCACGCGGCGTCCGAGAACTCCGCCGTACGTCGGACAACCCGATCACTCCGATCTCGCCCGCGCCGATCGCCGATGATGGCGGGGTTATGGCACCGCCAGGCCGAGGTCAGTTCTCGCACAACGACCACGCCCGGTCATCCGGCGCGCGGGCGAACACGATCAACGCGACCGAGCGGGATCTGGTGAGGCTCTTCGACACGTTCGCGGCGGAGGGCACCGCGCAGGGCGGGTCGGTGCATCGCCTGCACGCACGCTGGCCGTTCGCCCGCACGAGCGTCAATGCCACGATCATTCACCCCGGCGGGTCGGCGAATGAGCTGAGCTTCGCGTGCCGGAACCTGTCGCGGACGGGCATCGGGCTGCTGCACAGCGCGTTCGTGCACCCCGGCTCGCGGATGTCGGTGAAGCTGCCGCGCCCGGACGGGTCGGTCGCGACGATCCACGGGGTCGTCGCGCGGTGCGAGCACCGCCACGGCGTGATCCACGAGGTCGGCATCCGGTTCGACGAAGAGATCGCGCTGCCCGAGTACATCCCGCCCGACATCTTCGACGGGTGGCTGACGTTCGAGTCGGTGCAGCCCGAGAAGCTCAGCGGGTCGGTGCTGCACGTCGAGCCGGCGCCGATGGATCGCAAGATTTTGGGCCACTTCCTGCGCGAGACGGACATCACGATGCGCCAAGTCGAGGCCGGCGCCGAGGCGCTCGGCTCGGCGGCGAGCGGGTGTGACCTGATCGTCTGCGCCACAACGCTGCCCGACATGGAAGGCACCGAGTTCGTCCGTCAGCTCCGGGCCGCGGGCAACGCGACGCCCGTGATCCTGGTGGGCCCGGAGGTCCGGGGCTCGGAGCGGTCCGGCGCGATCGAGTGCGGCGCCGATGGGTACATCCGGGCGCCGTTCGAGAAGGACGAGCTGCTGCTGGGCGTGGCCGAGTTTTTGCTGGCCGAGGCGACCATGACGCGACACGTGCACGGGCCGGGCGAGACATCCGACGAGAACGCGGCGTTCGCCAACGCCCACCGCGCCCGCCTGCGGACGCTCGCGGGCGAGCTCGAGCAGCTCGTCGCGGCGGACCGGTCGATCGATGCGTACGTGGTCTGCATGCAGATCAAGGGGATCGCGCCGGCGCTGGGGTTCGGGGCGATCGCCAAGCGGGCCGAGTGGCTGGCCGAGCGGATGAGCACGGGGCAGAAGGCGGCGGCGCTGGGCGAAGCCGCGGGCGAGCTGGCCCGGGCCTGCCGCGACCTTCGGGCCGCGTGAGCGTCGCCCCTCCCACTACCATCGCGCATGGGGCGCGGACCGACACCCGAAACTCGGGCGGCTGATGCGATCGAGCTCGCGATGGGCCAGCGCCCGAGCTCGCTGACACCGCTGCACGGCGGGTGCATCGCCGAGGTCTGGCGGGCGCGCATGCCCGACGGGGCCGAGCTCGCGATCAAGCACGACCCGAGCGATACGCCCCGGCTCGACATCGAGGAGGCGATGCTCGGGGCGTTGCGGGCCCGGACGCCGCTGCCCGTGCCCGAGGTCATCGCGTGCACGCCGCGTGTGCTGGCACTGGGGTACGTCCCCAACGACGGGGTGCGATCGGCCGAGGGCGAGCGTGCGTTCGGGCATTTGCTTGCTGAGGCGCACGCGGGCGCGCCCGCCGACGCGTTCGGCTTCGAGTACGACACGCTCATCGGCCCGCTTGACCAGCCCAACGGACGCATGGAGCGTTGGGCAGACTTCTGGCGCACGCGCCGGCTCATCCCGATGGCCACCGGCGCCCACGACGCGGGCGGCATCTCCGATCGCACGCTCGACCGTGTGCACTCGGTGTGCGAGCGTTTGGACGGGATTCTCGACGCGGGCAGCCGCCCGGCGCTCATCCACGGCGACCTGTGGTCGGGCAACATCCTCTGGCACCGCGGCCGCGTCGCGGCTGTAATCGACCCCGGCGCGTACGATGCGCACCCCGACGCCGAGCTCGCGTTCATCGATTGGATGGGCGGCATGGGCCCCGCGTTCTCGGACGCGTACCGATCGGCTGTGCCGATTGATCCGGTCGCGTGGGCCCGGCGGCGCGACGCGCACGTGCTCTACCCAATGCTCGTCCACGCCCGGCTCTTCGGGCGGGGGTACGAGCCGGGTCTGATAACCGTTCTGGACCGGCTCGGGGCCTGAGAATCGACCCCGCTGAAATCTCGCGGCGTCCTCCACACACGGGCGGATCGGGCCGATGTCTGGGGTGCCCGTTCAGGCCCTCTGGAACCAACTCCGTGACACCCCCCAGCCCAGCCCCGGACGACGCGCGACCGGCGCACCCGCACCGCGGGCTGCGGGGCATGTACGTGCTGGCGTTGCTGATCATCGCGGCCCTGACGACCGGGGCACACCTCACGTTCCAGAACCATGTGTCCAGCTCGAACGGGCTGCACGCGATGAACACCGCGGGGCGCCAGCGGACGATGTCCGAGCTGGTGCGCAACGATGCGTACAGCGCCGCGTATGCACGCGACGCTGCGGCTCGCGGGCGTGCGCTCGATCGGCTCGCGCTGAGCACGCGAGAAATCACCTCGGTGCATGACTCCTTGCGCAACGGGAACCCGGTGCTCGGGCTCGACCCGGCGCAGGGAACACTCCTCGAACTCTACGACGAGCTCGGCCCGACGCTCCAAGCCATGCTCGGGTCCGTGGACCGCCTGAGCCGGGCGCTCGATGGCGCCGAGAGGGCGCCCGGAGATTCGGGCGCGGAGGCCCAGCTGGCATTGGCCGAGTTGCGGCGTCACCAGCCGCGGTTTTTGTCCCAGATGGAGCTGATCGTCGCGCGGCACGAACTCGAGCTGCAGCAAGCCAGCGCGAGCGTGCAAGGACGCAGCGCGATCTTGCTCATCTCGACATTGATCACGCTGCTGCTCGTCGCCGCGTTCGTGTTCGAGCCCGCGGTCCGCGCCGTCCGCCGGCAGTTCGAGCGTGCCGAGTCGCTGCGGATCCGCGCCGAGGACGGCGCCCGCGCCAAGTCGCAGTTTTTGACAAGCATGAGCCACGAGATCCGCACGCCCATGGCCGCGATCCTCGGGTACGCCGAGATGGTCGAGGACACGCGGATCACCTCGGGCGAGCGGGCGACTTCACTGGAAACCCTGCGCCGCTCGGGCAGTCACCTGCTCGGGCTGATCGAGGACCTGCTCGACCTTTCGCGTGCCGAGGCGGGGCAGATGCGCATCTGCGCGAACACGTGCTCGCCGCGGGAGATCGTGGCCGACGCCGCCGCGATGATGCGCCTGCGGGCCGACTCCAAGGGTGTCCGCCTCAACGTCCGGATCAATGACGCGGTCCCCGAGCACGCGGTGATCGACGCGGCCCGGACCCGCCAGATTCTGGTCAACCTCGTGGGCAACGCCGTCAAGTTCACCGATGCGGGCTCGGTCCATGTCTCGGTCACCGCGGACGAGCGCGACGGAGAAAGAACGCTCGCGTTTATCGTTGCCGACACCGGGCCGGGCATGAGCCCGCAGGCCTTGTCGCGCATCTTCGAGCCCTTCGCGCGGGCGCACGACGCGGGCGCGCCCCGGCGCGAGGGCACCGGGCTCGGGCTGACCATCAGCCGGTCGCTGGCCGAGAAGCTCGGCGGCGAGATCTTCGCGACGAGCACGCTGGGCGAGGGCAGCCGGTTCGAGTTGCGGATCCCGTACAACGCCGCGCCCGAGGTCAACGTCTCGGATGCGCCGTCAGAGAACTCCGAAGATCATGCTGAGCCCGGCGCGGCGGACCTCACCGGGCGTGTGCTGCTGGCCGACGACAGCGTGGACAACCGGCGCCTGATCAACCTGTACCTCACGCGTGCCGGCGCCGAGGTGGACGAAGCAGCCGACGGCGCCCAGGTGTGCGACATGGTCCGGCTCGCCCGCGAGAACGGGCGCCCGTACGGGGTTATCCTGATGGACCTCCAGATGCCGGTGATGGACGGGCTCGATGCGACCCGCGCGATCCGCGGCATGGGCGTGGTCACGCCGATCCTCGCGCTGACGGCGTCGGGCGAGCAGGAGCACCGGGACCGGTGCGAAGCCGCGGGGTGCGACGGGTTCCTGAGCAAGCCGATCGACCAAGCCACGCTCGTGCGGATCTGTGCCTGGTGGATGGGCAAGCGTCACACGCGTCGCAGCGCGGCCTGAGCCCGGCCGGGCGTGTCGTCGCCGTGAAAAAAAGAAGGGTGACCGACGGGATTTGAACCCGCGACCCCCAGGATCACAACCTGGTGCTCTAACCAACTGAGCTACGGCCACCATCAAGTCGCGGTCGCCCCCCGCACGTTGTCCGAGGGGCGCCCCGAGCCCCCCGGGAGGGGCCCTAGACTGACCACGGTACGTCGGGCCCGCGCCCCCGGTCAATCGCCGGGGCACGGATCAGGCCCGGTCTTCGGTCTGGTCAGCACTGCGAGAGGGACGCGCTGATGCCCAAGCTCAGCCTGGAAAACTACGGGATCTCGGTCGGGGACGTTCGCCGGAACCTCCCCCCTTCCATTCTCTACGAAGAGGCCATCCGGGGCGATGAGAAGGCCTCCATCGCCGACTCGGGCGCCCTGGTCGCCTACTCGGGCGACAAGACGGGCCGCAGCCCCAAGGACAAGCGGGTCGTCCGCAACGAGGCGAGCGAAAACGACATCTGGTGGGGGCCGGTCAACTTCCCGATGCCCGAGTCGAGCTTCATGGTCAACCGCGAGCGGGCGATCGACTACCTCAACACCCGCAAGCGGCTGTACGTCGTGGACGCGTACGCCGGGTGGGACCCCGCCCACCGGATCAAGGTCCGCGTGATCTGCTCGCGTCCGTACCACGCGCTGTTCATGCACACAATGCTGATCCGCCCGAGTGCTGAGGACCTCGAAACCTTCGGCGACCCGGACTACGTCATCTTCAACGCCGGGCAGTTCCCGGCGAACCGGTACACGACCGGCATGACCTCCAAGACCTCGGTCGACCTCGACTTCGAGCGCGCAGAGATGGTCATCCTGGGCACCGAGTACGCCGGCGAGATGAAGAAGGGCGTGTTCACCATCATGAACTACCTGATGCCCAAGAAGGGGCATCTGTCCATGCACTGCTCGGCGACCGCCGACCCCGAGACCGGCGCGTCGAGCGTGCTGTTCGGGCTCAGCGGCACGGGCAAGACGACGCTCAGCGCCGACCCCAAGCGCGAGCTCATCGGCGACGACGAGCACGTCTGGACGCCCGAGGGCGTCTTCAACATCGAGGGCGGGTGCTACGCCAAGGCGATCGACCTCACCCCCGAGTCCGAGCCCGAAATCTTCGAGGCGCTCAAGTTCGGCGCGGTCCTCGAGAACGTCGTCTTTGACGACGACCACCGCGTCGACTTCGGTGACACCTCGATCACCCAGAACACCCGCGGCGCCTACCCGCTCGAGCACATCGGCAACGCCCGGATCCCCGCGGTCGCGGGGCATCCGACGGACATCATCTTCCTCACCTGCGACGCGTTCGGTGTACTCCCGCCCGTCTCCAAGCTCACGCCCGAGCAGGCGATGTACCACTTCATCTCGGGCTACACGGCGAAGGTCGCGGGCACAGAGATGGGCGTGACCGAGCCGCAGGCGACGTTCAGCGCCTGCTTCGGCGCGCCGTTCCTCGTGTGGCACCCGGGCAAGTACGCCGAACTGCTCGCCGAGAAGATGAAGCAGCACAAGGTCAACGTCTGGCTCGTCAATACGGGCTGGTCGGGCGGCGCGTACGGCACGGGCGAGCGGATGAAGCTCGCCTACACCCGCAAGATCGTGGACGCTGTCCATGCCGGCACGCTCGCGGGCGCCCCGACCGAGACCGACCCGGTCTTCGGGTTCGAGGTCGTCTCCAAGGTCGCCGGCGTGCCCGATGAGATGCTCATCCCCCGCAACTCGTGGGCGGACAAGAACGCGTTCGACAAGACCGCCGCCAAGCTCGCGGGCCTGTTCACCGACAACTTCAAGACCTTCGAGGACGGCGTCTCCCAGGGCGTCCGCGACGCGGCTCCCTCCGTCACCGCCAACGCCTGAATACGACACACCCGGAGCACCGCGTGACCCACCGCAAGCCCTACGTCGGCGGCAACTGGAAGATGAACACCGACGGCGCCTCGGGCGCCGAGCTCGCGACCGCTGTCGCCGTCGCGCTCGAGACCGAGCACTCGGTGGACATCGCGGTCTTCCCGCCATTCCCGTATCTCGCTGGGATCGGCACGCTCCTGCGCGACCGCGGCTCGACGGTGTTGCTCGGGGCGCAGGATGTCAGCGACCAGCCCGGCGGCGCCTTCACCGGCGAGGTCTCCGCCGCGATGCTCCTCGACTGCGGCGTCAAGACCGTCCTCGTCGGGCACTCCGAACGACGCCACGTGATCGGCGAGCCCGACGCGCTGCTCAACGCCAAGGCCAAAGCCGCCCTCGCCGGCGGGCTCGATGTCGTGCTGTGCATCGGCGAGACCCTCGACCAGCGCGAAGCCGGCGAGACCGACGAGATCAACGAACGCCAGGCCCGCGCCGGGCTCGCGGGCATCCCCGCAGCGGACATGCCCCGCGTCACCATCGCCTACGAGCCGGTCTGGGCGATCGGCACCGGCAAAACCGCGACCCCCGACGACGCCCAGAACGCCCACGCCCAGATCCGGCGTGTCCTCGCGGATTTGTACACGCCCGAGGTCGCCGGGGCGGTCCGCATCCAGTACGGCGGGTCGGTCAAGCCTGCCAACGCCGCCGAGCTGTTCAGCTGCCCGGACATCGACGGCGGGCTGATCGGTGGCGCGTCGCTCAAGGCGACCGATTTCGCCGCGATCTGCCACGCCGCCGCCGCCGCGCCCGCCCTCTGAGGG
>BQJQ01000037.1 GCA_021604785.1 Phycisphaeraceae bacterium | reverse complement strand
GAGCGGGCGACTTCCGACGGAGATATCAGATGAGCGACGACACACGAACCCTCTCGGCCGAGCTGCGTGATCGCACCGGGTCGCGGTACGCCAAGCGCATCCGTTCCGAGGGCAAGCTGCCCGCGATCGTCTACGGGCACGGCGAGACCCCCCAGCCCGTCACCCTCGATCACAAAGAGGCGATGACCCACTTCTCCAAGGGCGAAAAAGTCTTCTCGCTCGAGCTGGGCGGCAAGACCGAGCACGTCCTGCTCAAGGATCTCGGGTACGACCACCTGGGCAACAACATCATCCACGCGGACTTCGCCCGGGTGAACCTCGATGAACGCGTTGACACGCGTGCCCACCTGCACTTCGTTGGCAACGCCGTCGGGCTCAAGAAGGCCGGCGCGGTGCTCATGAAGCCGCTCTCCGAGCTTGAGCTCAACTGCGTGGTGACAAACCTGCCCGACGCGATCGAGGTGGACCTGTCCGACCTGGACGTGGGCGACGCGATCCACGCCGGCGAGATCAAGCTGCCCAAGAGCACCATGAAGCTGCTGACCGACCCGGACGCGGTGGTCGCGCAGATCGTCGTGCAGGCCGAGGAAGAAGAGACCGGCGAGGGCGCCGAGGTCGCCGCGGACGGCTCCGAGCCCGAGGTCATCGGCGGCAAGAAGGACGACGACGCCGAGGGCGACGCCGAGAAGAAGGGCGACTGATGAAGCTTGTCGTCGGCCTTGGCAACCCGGGCGCGGAGTACGAGCGCACGCGGCACAACGCCGGGTGGCTCGTGGTCGACGCGTTGGCACGACGCCACGCGCCGGGCGCCATCGCCCGGTCCCGGTTCAACGCCGCGACGCTCGACGCGTCGTTCGCCGGCGAGAAGGCGTTGCTCATGAAGCCGCTGACGTTCATGAACCGGTCCGGCCAGAGCGTGGGCGAGGCGGTCCGGTTCTTCAAGCTCGAACCCGCCGAGGACGTGCTGGTGCTCGTGGACGACGTGGCGCTGCCCGTCGGGCACGTGCGGGTGCGGGGCTCGGGGGGCACGGGCGGGCACAACGGGCTCGCGGACATCGACCGCGTGCTCGGCGGGGCGTCCTACCCGCGCGTGCGGATCGGCGTCGGCGCGGTGCCCCGGCTCATGAACCAAGCGGACTGGGTGCTCTCCCGGTTCATGAGCGAGGAGAAGGCGGACGTCGAGCAGGGCGTGTCCCTGGCGGCGGACGCCGTGGAGTGCTGCCTCGCGCGGGGCGTGACGGCGGCGATGAACGAGTTCAACAAACGGCTCGCCGAGGAACCCCCTCCCGAGCATCCCAACGAATTGAAGCAGAAGACAAACACACACACGGCCCCCGACGCGGGGCCCAACGGACCGGAGACGACACGATGACAACCGAGACCGCAACCGAGAAGCGAGAGTACGAAGTGATGCTGCTGGCCTCCCAGGCCGCCGCGGCGACCCTGGGCGAGCTGCTCGACCACATCAACGAGGTGTTCACCCGCGCCGACGCCGAGGTTATCTCGATGCGCAAGTGGGACGAGCGTCGCCTCGCCTACGAGATCGACAAGCAGAAGCGCGGCGTCTACTTCCTGGCGTATGTCATGTGCTCGCCCGAGCAGGTCGCCCACATCGAGCGTGACGTCACCATCTCGGGCCAGCTCCTCCGCGTGCTCATCACCAAGGCGGACCACCTGACCCGCGAGGAGATGGACGCGAACGAGGGGCGTCAGGCCCTGGCCGACGAGGCGAAGATGAAGGGCTCCGAGGCGGCGCAGACCGAGGCCTCGACCTCCCGCGCCCGCATCGGCGCCCCCGTGCAGCCCGCCGCCGAGGCCGCCCCCGAGGGCGACGCCGCCACCGCCGAGGCACCCGCGGTGTCCGAGCCCGCCGCCGAGGCTGAGGCGAAGCCCGAGGCCCCCGCGGACGCCTGATCCGCCCATCCCCAGACCCGCGGCGGCCCCAAGGCGGACCGCCGCGGCCGCCCTGTATACTCACCGGTCCGGCACCGAGCCGGCGCCGCCAAGACCCGAGCACGGAGGATCCGCCATGCCGCCCGATTTCAACCGCGTGACCCTGATCGGCCGCCTCACCCGCGACCCGGAAGTCCGCCACACGTCGGGCAACACGGCGATCGCGAACTTCGGGCTCGCCGTGGGCCGCAAGTACAAGCTCCAGTCGGGCGAGCAGCGTGAAGAGACCATGTTCATCGACTGCGAAGCCTGGGGCAAGACGGGCGAGCTGATCGCCCAGTACGTGTCCAAGGGGCGCCCCCTCTTCATCGAGGGCCGGCTCAAGCTCGACCAGTGGGAAGACAAGAACGGCGGCGGCAAACGCTCCAAGCACGTCATGGTCGTCGAGAACTTCCAGTTCATCGACAGCGGCGGCGGTGGGGGCGAGGGCGGCGGCGGCGCACGACGCACCGCGGGCGCCGGCGCCTCGGCCGGCCGCGGCGGCGGGTCCGATCCCGTCGTGGACCACGACGACATCCCGTTCTGATCCAAGGGGCAGGCCGGGGACCCGCGATGCCCTACGTCAACATCAAGATCACCGACGACGGCGTCACGCCCGAGCAGAAGGGCGAGCTGATCCGGCGCGTCACCGATGCGCTCGTGGACGTGCTGGGCAAGAAACCCGAGCACACGCACATCGTCATCGACGAGGTTCCCCACGACAACTGGGGGTTCGACGGCGTGACCACGACCGAGTACCGCCGGCGATCATCACCAGGGGCCTGACCGGGCTACCCCTCGTCGGTATCGGTGCCGAGGTGCTCGTCGAAGAACGCGCGGACGCGTTCGAGCGTCGCGCGGTCCACGATGTTGTGCCCGGCGCCCTCAAGCTCGACGTACCCGTGCACCACGCCCGCGGCTTCGAGCGCCGCCCGGAAGTCCCGCGCGTGCGAGACCGCGATCGCGTCGTCCGCGTCGCCGTGGATGATCAGGATCGGCGGGTCCTCACCGTCCGCGTGCGTCATGGGGCTCGCGGCCTTCATCTGTTCTTGCATCGCGCCGGGCAGGGGCACGCCGCCCATCATGTCCGACATCAGGCGAGCGATGTCCGTCGGCCCGGAGATACCCACGGCGCATTGGACGGCGCCCGAGGGCGCCCCCTCGGGCACGCCCTCTTCGAACGCGCCCTCGGGCCCGGTGACGGCGACCATCGCCGCGAGGTGCCCGCCCGCAGAGTGCCCCCAGACGCCGACGCGTTCGGGGTCGATGCCCAGCTCCGCCGCGTGCTCGCGGAGGTGCCGGATCGCCGCCTTGCAGTCGTGCAACGGGGCCGGGAACATCCCCTGGTGCATCAGGCGGTAGTCGATCGCGACCGAGACGTACCCGGCGCGAGCGAGGTCTTCGACGGCCCACCGCCCGCTCGTCCGGTCGCTCTCGGCCATGCCCCCGCCGTGGATGAAGACCACCGCGGGGCGCGGGGCGTTGTCGCCCTCGGGGTCGCGGAGAACGTCGAGCTTGAGCTCGAGCTCGCCCGCCGGCGTCTCCACGGTGGCGTACACCCGGCCCGCACAAACTTGTAAGCCCGAGCCCGCATTTTCCTCCGGCGGGCCCGCGATGCACGCGACCGCTGCGATGCCCAACCCCACGCCGATGCCGCTCAGAATGCCCATGGTGCCCTCCTCAGGCTTGTGTTCCGCCCGCAGCACGTGCGGGCGTGTGTCGCTCCCGTGTTCTCTATGGCACGGGCGGGCATCGTTTTCAGCGCCCGAGCCCGCGGGCGGCGCCCGGGCTAGACTCCCGACCCTCGCCCGGGGTGTCCGGGCGGGATCGTTGGGGTCGATCGCCGGGCTTATCCCGGGGCGGCTCCTGAACTCCGGGCGGCTGCCGACGCCGGCACCCCCGCAGGACAGCGAAAGGACGCCGCTATGGCGCGCACGCTCAAGCTGCTGCTGACTGAAAACGTGGACAACCTCGGCATCGTCGGGGATGTGGTGAACGTGAAGGTCGGGTACGCCCGCAACTTCCTCCTCCCGCGCGGGTTCGCGACCACGCCCTCGGACGACCTGATCTCCCAGCTCGCCGACAAGCGCAAGCAGGCCGAGGCGGACGTCGCCGCCCTCCGCAAGCAGCGTCAGGCGCTGATCACCAAGCTCGACGCGCTCGAGATGACCATCACCCGCGCCTGCAACGACCAGGGCCACCTCTACGGCTCGGTCACCCAGCAGGACATCGCCGCCGCGCTCACCGAGCTCGGCTTCCCCGTCAAGGCCCGCGAGGTCCGCCTGGCGTACACCATCAAGCGGATCGACAACTTTGACGTCACCGTCAAGTTCGACTCCGACCTCGAGGCCCACATCAAGCTCTGGGTCGAGGCCGACCGGACGCTCGACGAGGACGACCGCGACGAGATGGAGTTCGACAACGAGGGCGAGCTGATCGTCAAGGACAAGAAGAAGAAGCCGGCGCCCGCCGAGCAGCCCGCCGCGGCGGAGTAACACCCGCCCGCATCACAACGAGAATCACCCGCGGCACACCACGTGCCGCGGGTTTTTTCTTGCGCGTGGCTGAGACCAGCGGCGGGGGCGGCTCAGTTCTGGCGAACGTCGAGCTCGAGCGTCGGCTCGAACTGCAGCAGCACCGTGTCGCCGATCGCAAGCTTGTCCAGGTGCACGCCGTAGCTGCACAGGAACACGATCCGCAGCGTCTGGTCCGTCCGCGATGAACTGAGCGTCCGGGGCAGATCGACCGAGCCGTCCAGCGGGTCGCTCGGGGTGTACCGGATGTGCACCTCGTCGGCCTCGTTGTAGATGTACCCGATCGCGTCGTACGCCTGGCCCGCGGTATCGAGCAGTCGGATCGGCTCGTCCGCGTCGATCGTGCGCGCCACCGGGCCGTTCAGGTTGCCCGGCGTGCCCTCGTGCATGTCGACCTGCACGATCACCTGCCCGTCGCCGACCGCGAACCGGTCCACGCGGAGCTTGCGGTCCGTCGGCGGCCGCGAGAAATCGCTCGGCTCCCATTGCCCGCTGCCGAACGTGATGCGGTTGTTGTCGTCCACATCCATCACACGCTTGGCAACCGCGACGTGCATCGCCCGCCGCCCGCCGAGCTGGTTCGAGATCAGGATGTGCGATTCCTCACGCGTCGGGTCGATCGTGACGGCGTTGTCCTCGTTGAACTCGGGTGCGGGCTCGTCGCCGCTCAGGATCCCGCCCGTGGGGACGGTCCGGTCGCGCTCGCGGATGGACCGGTACGCCGTGGGCTCGCCCGCGATGTCGTCGAGATCGAACCGTGTGTTCTTGACGAACAGCCCGATCGGCTCGGACCCCTGCGGCACGACGAACTCGAGCCCCAGCGTCACCGTCGAAGCCCCGCCGACCGACGCCAGCACGACCTCCTCGGCGTCGAACCGCCAGCGTCCGTACGTCGCGTCGCCGCTCGCGGCCTGCGAGATCATCGCGACCGGGAAGACATTGAACGTCGAGCCATCGTCGCGCTGGCAGACGAGCCGGGCCTGCCCGTTCGAGAAGATGACCTGGCCCGCGCCGCTCTTGCCCGGGTCCTTGGCCCCGGCTTCGAACTTCAGGACGTACCCCGCGAGCGACCCGTTGCTCACCTGCTCGCCGTTCGCGTCGGCGTACGCCATGTTCGCCAGGCTGCCCTCGAGGTCGAACTTCAGCAGTTCGCTCACCGGCGCCCCTTCCGCCGCGACGGTGTACCGCCCGACGATCGACGCGTCGCCCGCCTTGATCGACACGACCGGCGTGATCTTCTCCGACGCGATCCGGTTCGCGTACGCCACCGCGTGCAGGTCCGGGTACCACTTGGCCAAGGGCTCGGGCGCCGCGAAGGCGCGCTGGGAGAGCGAGCCGTAGAAGCTCGCCGTCAGCTTGTCCGCCGGGATCCAGAGCGAGTCGTTGAGCTTGAGGCTGCCCGAGCCCGCGGTGCGGTCCTCGTTGTACCAAAGCGGGCGGTAGCCCATGAACCCGGCGTTGAACCGCGTCGCCCCGAGGGCGATCACAAGGATGCCGACCGTGAGGATG
Organism: Phycisphaeraceae bacterium; assembly: GCA_021604785.1. Taxonomy (GTDB): domain Bacteria; phylum Planctomycetota; class Phycisphaerae; order Phycisphaerales; family UBA1924; genus BQJQ01. The sequence goes on along the minus strand of BQJQ01000037.1, from coordinate 14,065 downwards.
CCGATCCCGAGCCCGCAGACCCCGCCGCCGGCGTACTCGGCCGGGCGGGCCAGCTTCACGTTCGCCGGCACCGTTTTGTCCAGCACCACCCGCACGACCAGCGTCGCGACAACGAACGGCACGATGAGCCCAATGCTCCACGCCGTGGACCCGACCACACGCCCGACGCCCGACACCGGTGCCGCGTTCACGATCGCCAGCGACACAGGCTCCCAAACCGCGAACGCAATCGCACCGCCCACGACCACAGCCACCCCGTGCATCAGCGCGTTGAAGAACCCGCGCATCGCCCAGAGGTACGCGATCCCGAGCACAAGAAAAGCAACAATGAGTTTCAGGATCATCGGGAGTCTCCCGCGGGTGTGAGGGCGCCGGCTCGCGGCGCCCCGGGGCCTGGTCTTCTCAGGACGCGGCCCGCTGCTTGCCGTCCGATTTCTTCTTGGGCGGGGCGGTCACGCGCGTGACCTCCTCCACACTCGTCACGCCCTCGACCGCACGCCGCAGCGCGACCTGCGCCAGCGAGGGCATCTGCTTCTTCCGCATCGCGGCCCGCAACCCGGACCAGTTTTCCTTCGCGATCAGCTCGCGCTCCTCGGCACCGATCGGCAGCACCTCGAACACCCCGATCTGCCCGAGGTACCCGATGCCGTCGCACACGGCGCACGTCTCGGGCTTGGACCGCACGAGCACCTGCCCGCCCTTCTTGTGCAGTTGCTTGACCTTGTCCGCCGGCAGCCCGAGCTTCTTGAGCATGTCCGGCGGCGGCGCGTACGCCACGCGGCAGTTGTCGCACAGCTTGCGCACCAGCCGCTGCGCAATCACACACTTGAGGTCCGCCGATGCCTTCTTCGCATCGCCCACCGCACGCGTCCAGATCTGCAACGCTGCCGTCGCGCCGTCCGCCCGGATCGACGCGTACACCCGCGTCCGCTCCAGGTCCGCCTTGGAGATCTCCTGGGCCGTCTGCACATCGGGCACCTCGGCGGCGCCCACCACGTCCGGGTCGCGCCGGAGCATCGACCGCAGCTGCGTCGCGTAGTCCGCGCCTTCCTTGGTCGGGTCAAACCCCGTCTGCCGCACACCCTCGACCGCGTCCTCGATGTCGAACTCAAGCGTCTGCACGTTGGACGTGTACGCGTCGTGCGCCTTGATTAGCGTGTACAGCGTCGTCGTCCGCCCTGAGTCCGACGGGGCCGCCAGCAGCACCAGCCCCCCCGGGTCGTTGATCAGCTTCTTCACCTCGCCCAGCTGGGGCGGGTCGAGCAGGCCCATGTCATCCAGGTCCCGCTTCACGGCCGCCGCGGGGTCGAAGTTCACGCTCAACCGCAGCCCGGACTGTGACCCGCTCGTCGTCAGCCGCAGGTCGTTCGAGCCCGACTCCGAGCTGACCGCGATGTTGGCCGACTGTTTTCGACGCCGGTCCGAGACATCCAGCCCGCCGCACGCCTTCCAGAAGTCGATGACCGCGATCGCCTGCTGCGGTGCGATCGGCTCGCCGGCCTGGCGCACGCCGTCGATCATGAAGCTCGCGGCGTACTGCTTCTCGCCCGCGGGCATGATGTCAATCTGCGACGCCCGCGCCTCGCGCCCGCGCAATACAAGGTCCTCGGCCGCCAGCCGCACCTCGTACTCGGGCGTCCCCTTTTCGGGCACCGGCACGCGGGTCTTCTTGGGCGACTGGATCTGCAGCTTGGACGTGCCCAGCGATTTCTCGGAGGACTTCGCGTCCCGCGCGTCCTTCCACTTCTTAAAGTCCAGCGTCAGGTGCGCGTGCTCGGGCACCCGGTCGTCCCGGTTCGCGATCGCGACGAACAGCCCGATGTCCAACGCCAGGATCGCGATCATCACCAGCATGCCCGCGCCAAACCCCGCCACGCCCTCGACGGGCATGAACAGCACCGCAATCACCGACGCCAGCCCCGCGACCAGATGCACCAGCCCCCAGGACTCACGCCCCAGGAAGAACCGCGCCGCGTGCTTGTCGAGCACCGACGAGACCATCCACCCCCACGCGATCAGCGGCAGCAGCATGACCAGCGGCTGCCACACGCCCACGAGCATGAAGCCCGCGCCCAGCGTCGTGCTGACCATTCCGAGCTCGCCTGTGATCACGCGTTGACCCCTGTCTCGCACCGCGCGGGCCCGGTTCGTTCCGGCTCGCCCGCGTCATTTCCAGCCCACCAACGCCCGCCCGGGCGTCCCGAGGACCCGAGCATACGCCCGGACCCCGCAGCCCGCGACCGGTGGGGGCCCCGCCGGCCCGAGCCCCCCGGCGGGGTCACTTGAGCTTCTTCAGCTTCATCTGCAGTTCGTCCACGTTCGGGCTCGCTTCCAGCGCCACCCGCATGTGGATGTACTCCTCCTCGACGAGCCGCACCAGCGAGTCGTTGAAGTCGATCATCCCGACCTGGCGGGCCTCGATCGAGTTGAGCACCTCACGCAGCTCGCCCTCGCGCTCCTCGAGGATGAACTTCCGCACCACGCTGTTGTTGATCAGGATCTCCAGCGCCGGGATCCGCGGGATGTCGTCGTGCAGCGTCGGCAGCAGCTTCTGATACACGAACGACCGCATCTGGTACGCCAGGATCCGCCGCACCTGCTCGACCTCTTCCTGCGGGAACAGCCCGTAGATGCGGCTGAACGTCTGCGTCGTGCTCGACGCGTGGATCGTCCCGTACACAAGGTGCCCCGTCTCAGCCGCGTGCAGCGCCGCCTCGAACGTCTCCTGGTCGCGCATCTCGCCGACGAGCACGATGTCCGGGTTCTCACGCACCAGGGCGCGGAGGGCTGTCTTAAAGTCCAGGCAGTCGATCCCGATCTCGCGCTGATTGATCGTGGATTTCTTGTCCTCGAAGATGTACTCGATCGGATCCTCGATCGTCACGATGTGCACGTTCCGGCGCGCGTTCACGTAGTCGAGCATCGACGCGATCGTCGTGGACTTGCCCGACCCCGTCACGCCGCAGAGCAGCACGATGCCCTGCGGCTGCATCGCGATCTCGGACATGATCTCGGGCAGGTGCAGCCCCTCGAACGGCAGGATGTTGCTCGTGATGTTCCGGGCCGCGACGGAGATGGTGCCGCGGGCCATGAAGAGGTTCACGCGGAACCGGTTCTTCTCGGAGTAGTTGTACGCGAAGTCCACCGACCCGTAGTGCTCGAGGTCCTTGAGCTGCTGGGGGTTGAGGATGTGCTTGGCGATGCCGAAGAACTCCTCGGCCTCGACCGGCTCGACATCGAGCCCCTTGAGCGCGCCGCGCATGCGGAGCTTGGGGACCTGCCCGGTCTTCATGATCAGGTCGGACGCGCCGAACTTGATCGTCGCTTTGAGGAAGTCGCCCCAGCGCGTCTCGTGGGGGTCGTGCTTGGGCTTGCCGCCCAGGTCGAGCTGCACGTGACCCGCGGTGGCCTCGGTGGGGGGGGACTCGGTCACGCTCATGCGGGTGGCTCCTGACGGGTGGGCAGAGGTCGCCGAGATCGTGGGCTCGGCCGGGGGAAAGGGTACCCCCCGCCCCGGCCCGCCGCACGCGGCGGATCCGATTCGCACGCCCTCGCGGCGAGTTCCAGACACAACAAAAACCGGCCCGGGCGAGGTGCCCGGGCCGGGGTCAGAGTTTCACGAATCCTGCGGGATCAAGATCACGAGAAGGTGGGGGGCTGGGTCGACCCGCTCAGTTCGAGCCGGCCGCCTCTGCTTCCTCAGCCGCCTGCTCCTCTTCGGCCGTGCCGAGGAAGTTCGCCTCAAGCTCGACCTTGATCTTCTCCATCGCCTTGTTCTGGATCTGGCGCACGCGTTCCTTGGTGACGCCGATGATCTGCCCGACCTGCTCGAGGGTCATGGGCTTCTCCTGCGCCCCGTTCTCGAGCCCGAACCGGTGCTCGATGACGGTCCGCTCGACGGTGGACAGGTCCGCCTGGTTCTCGGTGACGATCCGCCGGACCTCGTCCGCCGCGTCGCGCTCGAACGTCGCCCGCTTGGTCTCCAGGAAGTTCGACCGCTCGAGCTTGGGGTCGAAGTCCGTCGGGAACCGCTGGCGGTACTTGGACAGCTTCATCCCCTGGCGGCTGAACGCCTTGAGGATCGCCCGGCACGCGTACGTCGAGAACTTGAACCCACGCCCGGCGTCGAACTTGTCGACCGCCCGGAGCAGGGCCATGTTCCCTTCGGACACGAGATCCGCGAAGTCCACCTCGCTCATGCGGGTCCGCTTGGCCATCGCCAGGACCAGCGCGAGGTTCGTCTCGGCGATCTGCTCGCGGATCCGCTCGGCGCGCCGGTGCCAGCGCAGGATCGTCTCGGCCTGCAAGGGCGTGGGCGTCCGGTCGGCGCGGGCCCAGATCTCCTGCTGGAGCTTCCAGACCCGGTACCGGGCGTAGTTGAACTGGTGGAACAGGATCTTCTCTTCAGCCGCCGTCAGGATCACCTGCTGGCTCGACTTGACCGACCGCGTCCGGCTCGACGCGGTCACGTCGTCCATCACCGGGTGGTACCACGTCGTGTCAGGCTTGGCGACGTCGGGCTGGAGCTCGTAGATCTCCTGCTCCGCGTTGGTCGTGTAGAACGCCTCGGAGTCGATGAAGTCCTGCTCTTTGACCAGGACACGCGTGATCATGCGCTCGTCTTCGTGGCTCAGGCGGCGCGAGGCGCCACCGGCACGCGAAGCAGAGCGTGTCGCCCCGACGCGGGTGCGGCGGCGCATCTGCTCGAGGGGGCTGGGTGAGATTCGGGGGGTTTGCGTCATTGCGGGAGTCTTCCTCCGTCGGCGTCCGGCCGGCGGTCCGTACATCTGTCCTTGGGGCCCACAAGCCCCGGCTTACCTGTCGCCCCGATCGCCGCGGAAAACCACGACGCCCGACGCGTCCTTTCCGTTGTCCTTCGCATCCCTGCTCGGGCCCGGTCTCTTGCTCGGCCCCACGTCCTTCGGGGCCTGCGAGCTCGCGGTCCTTCGGCAGACAACACGCCCCCCGACGGCTACCGGGTATACGCCCGTTGCCGCACGAAGTTCGCCTTGTCGCGGAGCCCGGATGCCCGGAATCCGCCCGCCATCAAACCACTCGGGGGTGGTACGCACGCGCCTCGCGTTCTCTTCCATCCCACGAGGAAGAGACCCGGGAAACATCCTCCCGGCTGCCGAGCATCCCCCGGACTCGCGATTGCGGCGGCGCTCGTCTGAGCAGGTCCCGCGGCGTGTTCGAGCCTCAAATGCGTCGGTCTGGCGGCGATCGGCCCCGTCTTGACGCCCCGGCATGCCAGGGCTACCGTTCTCGGACGTTCTGCGACACCGTCGCACGGACGCCCTCGAGCGGATTGGGAGTATAGCTGACATCGTCGGCCTGTGGCAACACGCCACGCGATATTCTGCGCAGACTTTTGTTCGGCAGCCGTTCGCATCATTCCGCCCCTCACTTTTTTTTGATTCAATCGCCTGAAGAAAGGTGCCCAATGTCCCACGAACTCCCCAAACTCCCGTACGCCTTCGATGCCCTCGAGCCCCACATCGATGCCAAGACCATGGAGATCCACCACGGCAAGCACCACGCCGGGTACGTCGCCAAGCTCAACGCCGCCCTCGAAGGCACCCAGTGGGCCGACACCCCGATCGACGAACTCCTCCGCTCGCTCGGCGACCTCCCCAAGGACAAGCAGACCGCCGTTCGCAACAACGGCGGCGGGCACCACAACCACTCCCTCTTCTGGGCCTCCATGGGCCCGGGCAAGGGCGGCACCCCCGCCGGCGACCTCGGCGCCGCGATCGACAAGGCGTTCGGCTCGTTTGACGCGTTCAAGGAGAAGTTCGCCGACGCCGCCGCGACGCGATTCGGCTCGGGCTGGGCCTGGCTGTGCGTCAAGCCCGACGGCTCGCTGCATGTCTGCTCGACCGCCAACCAGGACACCACCCTCATGCCCGAAGCCTTCGGCGGCATGGGCACCGGCCACACCCCCGTCCTCGGCCTCGATGTCTGGGAGCACGCCTACTACCTCAACTACCAGAACAAGCGCCCCGACTACATCGGCGCCTTCTGGAACGTCGTGGACTGGGACGCCGTCACCAAGCGTTTCGCCGACTCGAAGTAACCGTCCGATCTCCTGCAATTGAAAGCCCACGGGTGCAAATCCGTGGGCTTCTTTGTGCGCCCCTAACCTTGCACGTGCGTAAGAACGTACTGCTCACGCTCTGGCTGCTTTTCCCCATCACTGTGGTGGGGGTGCTGATGTGGGCGATCTTCGCGTCGCTCGGATCCCCGCGGGCGATGGACGTCCCCGCCGTGGGCCCCGGCGCCGGCGACACTGGCGGCGCCAACGCCTTGGGCGAGTGGCTCGCCGGCAACGACCCCAACGCCGTGGACCCCGCCCTCTGGCCCGGCGGCGTCGAGATCCACCTCCCCCTCGAATCCCTCGCCGCAGCCGGCTGGCCCGAGCACGACGTCCCCACGCTCGCGCCCCTAGGCGCCGAGGCTGCGCACATCTGGACGCCCTTCGTCCGCGAAGGCGCCTACGTCTTCGTGCTCAAGCCGTACGACGTCCGCAGCGCCGATCGGTTCGTGCTGCGTGCGGGCGCTGAGCACGCGCACGAGTTCGAGCTGCCGCGGACGAACCCCGGGCGCACCGCGCACACCGAGCCGGTTGTTGTGGTCATCGAGTTCCCGTGATGCGTGTTCCGCTCACCAAAGCGTGGCGAGCGTACCCCGCACTCGATGCGTTCACGGACGCGGAGTGCCGCGTGTATCTCCGCGAGGCTCGCCGGGCGATCTGGATCCGCGGCGCGATCATCGCGGCGGCCTGCCTGCTCCTCGGCGCGGTCGTCGGCATCTCGATCGCATTGTCGCTGCGCCTGATCGTGGACGTCTTCAACATCGGCAACACGCGCAACACCACGAACCAATGGCTGCTCTTTGTCGCTTTCGGCGCCTTCGCCGTCGCGTTCCTCCCGATCTTCGGATTCCTCGTCGGTTCGGACATTTGGTCACGCCGCGCCCTCCGCCGGCGCCTGAGCCTGACCGAGTGCGGCATGTGCCGATACAACCTCGTCGGGCTCGCACCCATCACCGACCCCTCGACCGCCGAGGACGCCGTGCAATGCCCCGAGTGCGGCATGCTCACGCCGCTCAGAGGCTCGGGCATGACGCGCGCAGACCTGATGCCCCGCTCGCATCCGCCGACCACACGCCCGCCTACCCCTTGATCAGCTTCGTCGCCCGAAACCGCCCGCCGAGCACCGCGCCCGCGTCCGTGCCCAGCCACCCGTCGAGCACGTTCGCGTACACACTCCGGAAGTCGAGGTTGTACTTCAGGTCCCCCTCGTCCAGGTCGCTCAGCGAGGGCTGGTTGCCGAACACGCCCGCCTTGACCATCGGCCCGAACAGGAACATCGGCGCCGCCGTCCCGTGGTCCGTCCCGCCCGACGCGTTCTGTCCAACCCGTCGCCCGAACTCCGAAAAGCTCATCGTCAGCACCCGCGAGTCGTTGCCTTGGGCCTTGAGATCTGCGTAAAACGCGCGCACCGCGTCGCCCCACTGGCGCAGCAGGTTCGCGTGCTGCCCCGCGCCGGCGCCCTGCCCCGCGTGCGTGTCGAACGACCCGTGCGAGACATAGAACACCCGCGTCTTCATCCCCGCGCGCACCATCGACGCGACCATCGACAACTGCCGCCCCAATTCCGTCCCCGGATAGCTCACCAGCGGCTCGACACCCACCGCCTTTCGGATCGTGTCGCTCGCCACCCGCGCGTCCAGCGCCGTGCGCATCAGGAACGATTTCGCGCTCCCCGGTTCCGCGTCCGCCGTCGGCCCGGTCGTCGTCACCCGGTCGTACGCATCGCCCAGTTCCTTGCGCGCGTCCACGCCCGCCCACCGGAACAGCTCGGGCGACTCGAACGTCACGGGCTTCACGGACCGCCCCGTCAGCGCCAGCGGCGCCTCGGCGCCCATCGCCAGCGGCGCCTCGACCGCGCCCTCGGCCCGCCCGGATTCCCCCTTGCCGAACCCGCAGCACTGATGATCCACGTACCGCCCCAGCCACCCGTCGCCCGTACCCGAGGTGTCCGCCGTCTGCCAGATGTCCATCGATGCGAAGTGCGACCGGTTCGGGTTGGGGTATCCCACGCCCTGCACGATCGACATCATCCCGTCGTCGTACAGCCCCTTGAGCCCGCCCAACGCCCCGTGCAGCCCGACGTCCCGCGCGCCCGGCCCGGACAGCTCGAGCACGTCCGCCGCGCGCAGCCCGATCGTCGGCCGCGCCCGGTGGTACCCATCATCGCGGAACGGGATCACCGTGTTCAGCCCGTCGTTCCCGCCTGAAAGCTGCACCACAACGAGAATGCGATCCTCGTCCGCCCCCGGGATCGACGCCATCCCCGGCGCGTACGTCGGCATCGCAAACGCCGACCGCTGCAGGAAGTGCGGCACCGTCACCGACGCGCTCGCCAGCGCCAGCCCGGTGTGCAGGAATGATCGCCGCGTCCACGCGTTGGCTTCCGACGGGTTGTTGTGTAGCGGTCCGCTCATAATCAGATTCCCTGGTGCCCGATCCCTGATCCCTGGTGCCTTCTCTCACTCAACACAGCTGATACTCCGGCATCGCCGACGCGAGCAGCACCATGTCCGCCGCGACGGTGGGGGTGACGCGCCCGGCGCGCTCCCCGACGGCGCTCAGCTCCTCGACCGCCCGATCCGTCCGCGCCGGCCCGAGCACAAAGTCCGCGACCGCCTCGCCGAACGCGCGCGCCGACGCGGTCTTCGGGTCGCCCACCAACGCCCGCGCCAGCGGCTTCGGGTCGTACGCCTCGGCGCCCCGCAGGTCGAACCCCGTCGGCTTGCGCCCCGTCAGCAGATACGCCAGCGTGTTCTGGCGCGTGTACAGCGTCGACGTGCTGATCCACGACCGCCCCCCGGCCCACCCCTTCACGCTCGGCGGCTGGAACAACGCCTGCCCCATCGCGTCCAACGCCGCCACCAGCGTCGCGACGTCGCGCGTCGGCGTCCCCAGCGACCGGACCGCCCCGACCACCAGCGTCGCCGGGCTCTTGATTTGTTCGCCCACGACCGCGTCGGAGTAGAAATGCTCGGACAGCAGCAGCCGCCGCAGCACCGGACGGATCTCGTACCGCTCGCGCAGCATCGTGTTCGCCAGGTCATCCACCGCGGCGCGCGCGTCCGCGTCCATCTCGCGCGGGTCGGTCGGCACTTCGCGGCAGAAGAACCGGTACATCTTGCCCGCGATGAACGCCGAGCACGCCCTCCGCCCCAGGATCGCGCGCACGAACCCGTCCCCGTCGAGCCGACCCGACTCACCGAGGATCCGCTTGATCCCCTGGTCGTGGTCGCCCGGGCGGAAGACGAACGCGTCGTCGTCGAAGCTGTACCCCGTCAGGGCGCGCGCGCCTTCCTTGATGTCCGCCTCCGAATAATTCCCCTCGCCAAGCGAGAACAGTTCCATCAGCTCGCGGGCAAGATTCTCGTTCGGATCATCGGCCCGCGACGCGTTGTTGTTCAAGTACCGCAGCATCGCAGGGTCGCGGACGATCGCGAAGAGCAGCTCGCCGAAGTTCCCGACCGCGTGGCGCCGGAACAGCTGGTTCTGCAGGAACATGTGGTAGCTGTTCTCGATCGTCCGGTACCCCGTCGCGAAATGCCCGTGCCAGAAGAGCGTCATCTTCTCTTCGAGCGGGCGCGGCGTCTCGATCATCCGCCCGAGCCACCACTCGCCCATCGCCCGGATCTGCGCGCGGTCGGCACGCTGCCGCTGCATCTGCTGGGATCGGTACTTCGCGACGACGTCCTCGTTCCGGTTCTGCCGCGCCACGCGCAGCTCGCGCAGGTCCTCGGCGCTGAGCGGGCGCATGATGTCCTTGTCGAAATCCGCCGCGCCCGGCCACGGGTGGTCGATCGCCTCGTAGTCGAGCAGGTGGGCGACGGCGCCCTCAGGCCCGAGCTGGGCAAGTGCCGCGATCTGGCCCGGGCTGCCCCCGAACCCCGCCCGCCAGAGCAGGTGCCGCGCCTCGTGCTCGCCGAATGCGTCGGCCGCGATCGGCGTCAGCACGCCCGCCCGGGCTCGCCTTCGCGGTGCGTTGGTCGTTGCCATGAGCGTCCTCCCCGCGGGCCGCGGCGGCCGATCGCCGCGTCACACGCGCCCAACGCCGCCGACCGACGCCGATTGCACGCGCGCGGCATCCCGCGTCGCCGCTCCTCTTATCGGGTACGCACCGGCGGGCTCAAGCGTTTCGGGGCGATTCCGCCGCGCCGCGGGCCGCACGCCGGGACCAGAAGACGCCCAGGGCGATCAACGCGATCAGCAACGCCCCGCCGGTCTGGTGGGCCGTGGTCACGATCGCCTCGCCCACCGGCAGCGGGTGGGCCTGGGCCAATTCTGTCGCGTCGGGGACCGGCCGGGCCGTTCCGCCCATCTGCGTCGCGATGAACGCGCCCCACCCGAGCGTGAACTGGAGCACGACAATCACGAACATCGCCGCCCCGGTCCGCCGGAGGGCGCGCCCGATCGGGTCGCCCGCGCCCGCGCGTCGGCACGCCGAGCCCGCGAGGATCGCCATGATGATCACCACGAACGCGAACCCGGCGTGCGTCAGCACGCTGTGCATCGAATCGAAGTGCCGGGCCATGGCGCCGAAAATGAGCTGGATCGACGTGATGATCAGCGCAATCAGCGCCAGCTTGCGCGTGGAACGCGCGGTGCTCGTCGTCGCTTCGTCCAGCGGCGCCCCGGCGTGCAAACGGCTGAACAGCAACGCCGCGACCATCGCCCCGGTCGCGAACACAAACTGCGCAAACACACCGTGCACCGCGGCGATCGCGACGAGCGCGTCGCTCACCCGCGTCGCGCCCAAGGCCCCCTGCACCAGCACCAAACAGACCAGCCCCATCGCAGCCGCCGGCGCCTTGCCACGCGAGATCATCGCGTGCGTCCATCCGAGCGATCCGACGGCACACACGCCGAGCACCGCGACGGTCGCGCCCACGCCGATCTCGCCCCGCTCACGCAGCACCCACGCCGCGAGCGTGGGCACGATGAACGCGAGTCCGATCAAAATACCCTTGGATTTCGCCCACCCCTGCCGGGCGGCGGTCGCGAACGCCAGCGCGAGCGCGGTCAGCCCGACCAGCGTCCCGAACAGCCGGTGCGAGTGCTCGAGGAAGATCCGCGGCTCGCTCATCAGCGAGATCGGGAACAGCGCGCTGAACGCCCCGTAGCTCGTCACCCCGTCGGGCACAGCCATGCCAGACTCGGTGCTCGTCACCGCGCCGCCGACCATGATCACGGGCAGCATCGCCGCCGTCGCGATGACCCCGAACCACGCCAGCCACCGGTCCGCCCCGGGCCCGGCGCGCTCCCGCGGGGCGCTGATCCCGCCGACGAGCCCGCCGACCGCGCCCACCAGCGTGCACACAGCCAGGAACCCGAACACGATCGCGAGCCAGTCCGGGCGGAGCTGGTTCGCGGCCTCGGTCATCTCGTCCGTCGATTCGGGCTGCTGGACGACCTTCGCCCCCAACAGCAGCAGCGCGAGGATCCCCGCACCCAGCCCGGACCCAATCCCGACACGCAACGACCCGGCCCGCCCCATCGCCAGCCCGCCGAGCCCCGTCCCCGCGAGCAGGGCGCCCATCGAGACCGCCCCGAGCAGGGCGTAGGGCGCCGTCGTGCCGTCGATCGCGAGCGTCGCCGCGTGGACCGCGAGCCAGAGCGCCCACATGAGCAGCGCCGCCCCGAACCCGGTGACGATCGCACCGAGCAGGACGGGCGGGCGGGCAGCGGGGTCGGTGGGGGGTGTCATAGAAGGATCCTTCGGCGGGGGATCTCGCCCGCCGCCAGCCTCGCGAGATGCGAGGGGACTGCGGGGGCGTCGTTGAGACCGATTCTCAATTACGGGCAAACAAGCCGCCGACCAACCATAGGGGGGCGCCCCGGGGCCAAATTTCGGTGTGACAGAAATGCAGAGCCGGAGCGGTCGTGCTAGGCTCCCACCCGGTTTCGCGCCATTGGGCGCCCGCTGTTCGCCCATCTTTCCAGGGGGTCTCCGCGTGCCAGCCTTGTTCCCGAGATGGTTCAACGCCCTGCCGACGGTGGGGGCTCTGGCGGGGCTTGGCGGCTTTGTGACCGTCGTCGGCGCCGTCACGTATTACTTCACGCCCAAGTTCTGGGAGGTCGGGTACATGCCCGAGCAGCCCAGCACCGGGTTCAACCACCGCATCCACGCGGGCACGCTGGGCATCGACTGCCGGTACTGCCACTCGAACGTGGAGCAATCCAAGATCGCCAACGTCCCGACGGTCTCGGTCTGCTACGGGTGCCACCAAGAAAACCACGTGAGTTCCGAGTACGTCGCCGACGAGAAGGTCGCGTTCATCCGCGAGGCGTACGAGGCGGACGCTTCGATCGAGTGGGTGAACATCCACGTGCTCCCGGACTACGTCCAGTTCCCGCACCACGTGCACGTGCAAGCCGGCGTCAGCTGCTACTCGTGCCACGGGCAGATCATGGGCATGCCGGTGGTGTTCCAGGCCGAGCCCCTGAGCATGAAGTGGTGCCTGGACTGCCACCGCAACGCCGAGGAGAGCCTTGTTCCCGTGGACAAGGTGACGGACCTGGCGTGGGTGCAGCAGGAATGGTTCGCGAGCAAGCCCGCCGACCGCTCGCACGACGGGCTGACGCCCGAGCAGCTGGTGCAGTCGCTCGAGCGTGACCCGCCGCAGCACTGCGCCGCGTGCCACTACTAGCAGCAATAAAGAAGACCGAGCCGGCCCGACCGACCCGTCCCTCGACCGAGACACGACGATGACAACGCTCGACCAATGCCCGTCCACGAGAGGTTCCCGCGAGGTGGATCGCGGCGCGATGGACGCGCCGGCCCCGGGCCAGCCCTGGCGCTCGCTCGACGAGTACGCCGGCACACCCGAGTTCCGCGATTGGATCGAGCGTGAGTTCCCCGCGGGCGCCTCCGAGCTCGCGCAAGGCTCGCGCCGCGCGTTCCTCAAGGTGATGGGCGCCGGGCTCGCGCTCGCCGGCGCCGCGACCGTTCCCGGGTGCCGCCGCCCGGCCCGCGAGATCATGACCTACTCGCAGACGGTTCCTGAGGAGATCATCCCGGGCAAGCCGCTCTACTACGCCACGTCGTTCTGCCTCCCCGGCGGCGGCGCCGAGGGCCTGCTCGTCGAGACCCACATGGGCCGCCCGACGAAAATCGAGGGCAACCCGCTCCACCCGATCAACCGCGGCAAGTCCAGCGCGTGGACACAGTCGTCCATCCTCGACATCTACGACCCCGATCGCCTGAAGAACCCGGTCTTCCTCAATCCCGCCCGCGGCAAGCTCAACGCGACGTGGGACGACTTCCGCGCGTGGCAGGGTGATCACTTCGCCCGCTTCGACCGCATCGGCGGCGCCGGGCTCGCGTTCGTGGTGGACAAGAAGTCGAGCCCGACGCGCGACGCGATGCGTGACGCCATCAAGGGCCGCTGGCCCGCCGCCGAGTGGATCGCGTGGGACCCCGCCGAGCCGCGCGGCTCGATCGAGGGCACCCGCCTCGCGTTCGGCCAACCCATGCGTGTCCGCCACACGCTCGCCCGCGCCCAGCGCGTGCTCAGCCTGGACTCCAACTTCATCGAGGACGGCCCCGAGGCCCTCGTCTGCGCCCGCGACTTCGCCGCCACCCGCGTCGTGAGTCACTCCGGCGACGAGATGAGCCGCCTGTACGTCTCCGAGTCGCGTCCCACGGGCACCGGCTCGATGGCCGACCACCGCCTGCGGATGGCCCCGTCACGCATCACCGCGATGGCCGTCGAGGTCGGCAGGTACATCCTCACCCAGGCCGGCGCGGGCGCCCCCGCCCAGCAGCTCGGCGAGGCGCTCTTCGCCGCCCAGCTCAACGTGGGCGAGCGCGCCGAAGCGAGCCACGCCAAGGAGATCGCCGACGACCTGCTCGCCCACCGCGGGCGCTCGGTCGTCATCGCGGGCCCGTCACAGTCGCCCGAGGTCCACGCGCTGGTGTGCGCGATGAACTCCGTGCTCGGCGCCGTCGGCCCGCTCGTCGGCTACACCCCGATGTCC
>BQJQ01000036.1 GCA_021604785.1 Phycisphaeraceae bacterium | reverse complement strand
GCGGATCCCGGCGCCGCGGGCCAGATCGGGCAGGCGGTCGCGGCGATCCGGCGGGCGGGGGCAGATGGACCTGTTCGGGGCGGGCGGGTAGCCTCCACCCGTGCCCAAGACCCCACCAGCCAAGACGCCCGACGACGCCCCCGCGCCCGACGCCCTGTCGTATGAGGACGCGGTGGACGCATTGGAGGCGATCGTCGAGAAGATCGAGTCGGGCGAGATCGGGCTGGGCGAATCGATGGCCGAGTACGAGCGTGGGGTGGCGTTGATCGCCCGGTGCCGGGCGGTGCTCGACCAGGCCGAGCAGAAGATCACGGAGCTGGATCTGGGCCAAAGTAGGGGCCAGAGTGGGGCGAACCGGGGCAGTGGATCGAGCGCCGGACCGGATCGGACCGATTGACCGACGTGCCGAGTTGGGTTCTTTCCATGACGCCGCTGCTGATGACGCTGGTCTTCGTGACCGCGGCGGGCGCGTGCGTTGGGTCTCTGGTCAATGTGCTCGTCTACCGGTTGCCGCGGGGCGAGGGCGTGGTTTTCCCGTCTTCGCGTTGCCCGTGGTGCGGCAAAGTGCTGACGTGGCGGGAGAACATCCCGATCTTCGGGTGGCTGTTTCTTCGGGGGCGGTGCCGGTTTTGCACGGCCCCGATCTCGCCGGAGTACCCGATCGTCGAGACGGTGGTGGCGGGGCTGATCGGCGGTGTTTTCGCGCTCTGGTTTGTGGTGCCGGCGGACGCGGTGCTCGGGCTGGGGACGTTGCGGCCCGAGTGGGCGGAGAACGGGGCGAGCCAGACGTGGCCGGCGTTTGTGGTGATGGCGATCCTGCTGGGTTCGCTGACGGCGATGACGATCATCGACGCGCGGACGTTCACGATCCCGCTGATTTTGACGTGGGTGCCAGCGGTGGTGGCGGTGGTGTTCCACACGGGGCACGCAGTCTGGCAAGAGGCGGCGCACGGGGCGATCGAGCAGACCGGCACGGGTTTTTGGACGTTCGCGGACGGGAAGGTCTGGGAGTCGGCTCCGAGCGGGCTCTGGACGCTCGTGACACCGATGCCCGGCGGGTGGCGGATGATCGGGGCGGCGATCGGCGGGACGCTTGGGTTGGGCGTATCGCTGGTGCTGCTGCGTACGGGGCTGATCACACGGAGCTTCGGTGATTACGAGGCGTGGGAGCGGGCTGAGCTTGAACGGATGGAAGCGGAGCAGGCCGGAACCGAATCGGTCGCGGCGGATGCTCTAGAGACATCCACGACACCGCCGCCATTGACTGAGATCGCCGGCCCGAGCGAGCCGGATGCGGGGCTGCCCGATGACCCGGCGATGTGGATCCGGTACCCGCACGCACGGCGGGAGATGATCAAGGAACTGGCGTTTCTGGCGGCCCCGGTTGGGCTGGCGTTCGCGGGCTCGCACGCGGCGGTGTGGTTAGTGACGCGGTTCGCGGGCGCCTGGACCTTCAACCCGACGACCGGGGGGCAGGATCCACCGGTCGATGCCCCGCTGTGGCTGACGGTGCTTGCGGGTGTGTTGCTCGGATACCTGATCGGGGGGGGCGTCGTTTGGGCGGTTCGGATTGGTGGTTCGCTGCTGTTCGGCAAAGAAGCAATGGGGCTGGGCGACGTGCACCTGATGGCGGCTGTGGGGGCGTGCGTGGGGTGGGTTGACGCGACGCTGGCGTTCTTTGCGGCGGCGTTTGTGGGGCTCGGGTACGTCCTCGCGGGCGGGATCGTGCTGCGGCGGATGCCCCGGGCGATGCCCTACGGCCCGTTCCTGGCGATCGCGACGGTGCTGGTGGTGGTAGGGAAGGTTGGGGTCGAGGCCCTGCTCGGGTGGCTCGCGGGGAACCCTGTGAGCCTGCCCTAGAGCGGCGGCACGTCCGGCGTGTTCTCGGGTGCAGGCAAAGCCCGCGGATCGCGGATACATTATTCGGGACGGAGCACCGTCCCGGAATCGGGACAACTGGACAACACGGAGATTCACGGATGGACATCAGGCAGATTGTGCGCTTCGGCGCGGGGCTCGCGGTGACCGGAGCGCTGCTCGGCGGGTGCAAGACGGTCAAGAAGTCGGACTACCAGGCGGCGATCCAGGAGAACACCGAGCTGCGCGAGCGGGTCGCGGGTCTTCAGGACGTGATCCGCCAGGCGAACGAGCAGATCGCGAATTGCGAGAACGAGCGGACGGCGCTGTCGGCACAGAACGGGCAGCTGCAGGCGCAGCTCGCGTCGGCCGGGACAAGCTCGATCGCGGCGCCGGCGTCGAACTCCGGGTTCGAGAACATCCCGGGCGTGACGGTGGGCGGGCGGACGGACGCGATCGCGGTGGCGGTGGCGGGCGACGTGCTGTTCGCGTCGGGCTCGGTGACGCTCAAGAACTCGGCGAAGTCTTCGCTGGACCGGGTGGCGAGCGTGCTGCAGTCGCGGTACTCGAACCAGCTGATCCGGGTGGAGGGGTACACCGACACGGACCCGATCCGCAAGAGCTCGTGGAAGACGAACGAGCGGCTGAGCTCGGAGCGGGCGCTGGCGGTCGAGGCGTACCTGGTGAGCCGGGGCGTGGACCCTGACCGGATCTACGCCGCGGCGTTCGGGCCGGCGGACCAGCGGGCGACCAAGCAGGACAGCCGGCGGGTCGAGATCGTGGTGCTCGGGGCGTCCTGAGCCAGAGTCTTGACGGAGTTGGAAATCTGGGGCGAGAACCCGCCCGGGTGTGGCCGATCGTGTGGTCGCCGCGGGGCTCGGGGGTATACTCTCGCCCTGTATCGCGGGCGATTGGCGCAGTTGGCTAGCGCACCAGTATGACACACTGGGGGTCACAGGTTCGAGTCCTGTATCGCCCATTGGGGTTTCGGCCCCGTTCCGCGGGAGGCTTGTACGGGCCTGAGGGTTCAGGCCGCCTTAGCTCAGTTGGTAGAGCTTCGGTTTTGTAAACCGAGGGTCGCCGGTTCGAGTCCGGCAGGCGGCTCTTGCGGGTTGCCCGGGCGGGGCTGAGGGCCAGAGACTCTCGCGACAACTTGTTTTTTCAGCATGCGGGCGAGTACCCAAGTGGACAACGGGGGCAGACTGTAAATCTGCTGGCTTAGCCTTCGGGGGTTCGAATCCCTCCTCGCCCATTGCTCCGGCTGCGACGCCGGGGCCCAACCGACAACGCAAGATCGAGGTTCTCGGACGCCCGGCCCCGCCGGATCCGATCGCGATGGCACGCGGGACCTGCACGTGGGCGGTCCGTTCGGGTCGGGGTTCAAGTGGTCCAACCTATGACCGATAGCGCACCTGGCCGGGCTTTTCCGCCGGTCTGGACAGGGGTGTGTGCGCGCTCATGGGCAAAGCTGAGATCAACACGCAGGCGTTGAAGCGGCGGTGGCTGGTCCGCGGCGAGTCGCTGGTCGCTTCGACGGGGCTAACTGTTGCGGCGGTGCTGCTGCTGGCGGTCGGGTCGTCTACCTGGTGGACGGTCGAGGCGCTGGGGCAGCGGGACGTGGAGAGCGCCCGGGCGGATGCCCGCCGGCTTTCGACGGTCGTCGCGCGGTCTGTCGAGCCGCTGTTTGCGGCGGACGAGACGAGCGCGATGCGGCGCGTGGTGATGGAGTCGGCGCGCGTAGACCTGGTCCGGGCGTGCCGGGTGGTGCTGCCCGATGGGACGATCATCGCGGACTCGGACCCGTCTCGGATCGATCCGGGCGAGGTTCCGGATGTGTGGGCAGGGGCTGCGGGCGAAGCGGGCGAGGAACTCATCGCCGACGGGCGGTTCCTGGTGATCCGTCAGCCGATCGACGTCACCGGGCGCGGCGCGGCGGTCTGCGAGATTGAGTTCGCGATGTCGGACGTGGGCGGCGGGTCGCCCGCGGTGCGCGGGGGCGCCGTGCTCAGCGGTGTGATTGGTTTGGTGCTCATGCTCGCGGTCTACCGGCGTTTCCGGGCTCGGCTTGGCGCGATCGGGGCGGTGCGCGAGGCGTTGATCTCGATGACCAAGGGCGAGTCCGACACGGAGTCGCTGCTGATCGATGAGTCGTTCGGGCCCGAGGCGGCGGCGTGGAACATCCTGCTGGGCGAGCGAGAGGAGCTGCGCCGGCGGGACCTGCGCGACCGGGCGGAGATGGCGACGTCCGGGCCCGCGAGCGGGCGGAACGAGCGGTCGCTATGCGACCTGCTCTCGGACGGCGTGGTCGTGGTGAGCGAAACGGGCGAGGTGACGTACGCGAACGGGGCGGCGGCGGTGCTGCTGAGCGCGCCCCTCGAAGAGCTGATCGGGGGCGTGCTCTCGGGCCCGCTGGCCGAGGCGGAAGTGCGTACGGCGATCGTTGAGGCGGCGCGGACGCGGTCGCGCCGGCGCGATGTCATCGACGTGGAGGTTGGGGACGAGGGCGAGTGCGTGCTACGCGTGAGCGTGCGGGGTGCTCGGAACCTGCCCGACGGGGCTGTGGTGGTGACGATCGAGGACGTGACGCAGCTGAAGCTGGCGGAGCAGTCGCGGAACTCGTTCGTGGCGCAGGCGACGCACGAGCTGCGGACGCCTTTGACGAACATCCGGCTGTATGTCGAGCAGCTCGTGGACGAGGGCGAGGAGGACGCCGCGCTGCGGGCGCGGGCGATCAACGTCATCAATCAGGAGGCCCGCCGGCTCGAGCGGATCGTGGGCGACATGCTGAGCGTGTCCGAGATGGAGGCGGGCTCGATCGCGCTGCGGTCGGACGACGTCCGCCTGGACCAGCTGTTCGACTCGCTGCAGATGGACTATGTCGCGCAGGCGACGGATAAGCACATCGCATTGAAGTTCGAGATGCCGCCGAAGATCCCGGTGATCCAGGGCGACCGGGACAAGATCTGTCTGGCGCTGCACAACCTGATCAGCAACGCGTTGAAGTACACGCCCGACGGCGGGGCCGTGACGGTCCGCGTGGGCGTCGCGCCGGACGAGACGGTGAGCGTCGAGGTGCGCGACACCGGCATCGGGATCGCGCCCGAGCAGGCGGAGAAGGTGTTCGAGCGGTTCTTCCGGGCCGACGACGCGCGGGTGGGCGAGATCACGGGCTCGGGCATCGGGCTGGCGCTGGCGCGCGAGGTTGCGCGGCTGCACGGCGGGGACATCACGGTCGATTCGGTGCTCGACGAGGGCAGCACGTTCACGCTCACGATCCCGGGCGCTGAGCGTCCCTCGCGGGCGGCGTAACGCCGGGAGGAGCGACGGTGGAGATCGACGAACAAAGGCACGGGGCGGTGACGATCCTGCGTCCGCGCGGGCCGATCGCGGGGCAGGACGGGGCTGGGCTGGCGCACCGGGCGAAGGAGGTCCTCGCGCAGTCGCGGGGGCGGTTCGTGCTCGACGCGTCGGACGTCGCGTTCACGGACTCGGACGGGCTCGAGGCATTGCTCGAGATCACGGAGATGTTCTCGTCCAGCGGGCAGGCTCTGAAGATCTGCGCCGCGACCGAGACGCTGCGCGAGATCCTGACGCTGACCGGGTTGAGCGATGAGTTTGAGCATTATGAGGACGCGCAGCACGCCGTGAGGAGTTTTCTGTGAGCGAAGGCGGCGACGCCAACCCGATCGAGAACACCGCGCTCGAGAGCGTGGAGGGATCGGGTGCGCCGAAACCGGCGCAGCGTCTTCGCGTGGGCGAGGTGCTGGTATCGCAGGGGCATATCTCCAACGAGCAGATCTCGCGGGCACTCAGCGAGCAGCGTTCGTCGGGGACGATGCTCGGCGAGACTCTGGTCGAGCAAGGGCTGATCACGCCGCAGGTGCTGGTGGGAGCGGTCGCCAAGACGCTCGGGATCCCGGGCGTGGTGCTGCGGCACGGGTTGATCGACCCGGGCTTGCTGTCGCTGATCGGTGATGACGAGGCGGAGCGGCTGCGGGTGATCCCGCTTTTCAAGGTGCGCGACGAGTTGACGGTCGCGATGGCCGAGCCGCAGAGCCTGCCGGCGATCGACCGGATCACCAAGCTGACGGGGTGCCGGGTGCGCCCGGTGCTGGCGCTCGAGGACAACATCCGCGAGTTCGTGAAGAAGTACGCCGGCGGGAACGTGGACGTGGACGCGTTCCTGACGAGCCTTGCCGAGTCGGACGTGGAGGTCGTCGAGCGCGAGAGCGTGGACGAGGGGCCCTCGACGGACCTGGACCAGATGGTCGACGGGTCGCCGATCGTGAACCTTGTGAACGTCGCGCTGCTGACGGCGGTGAAGGACGGGGCGAGCGACATCCACATCGAGCCCGACAAGAAGGGGACGCGGATCCGGTACCGGATGGACGGGACGCTGCGTGACCTCATGAAGCCGCCGGCGGGGATGCACGCGGCGATCGTGAGCCGGATCAAGATCATCGGGAAGATGGACATCGCCGAGAAGCGGCTGCCGCAGGAGGGGCGGGTGCGGATCATGGCAGAGGGGCGGGAGATCGACCTGCGGGTGTCGAGCATCCCGACGCTCTTGGGCGAGAAGCTCGTGATCCGCGTGCTCGACAAGCAGAACCTGCGGGTGCGGCTTGAAGACCTCGGCTTCCGCACCGAGGAACTCGGGACGCTGCGCCGGGTGCTGAACCAGTCGCACGGGCTGGTGCTGGTGACGGGGCCGACGGGGTCTGGCAAGACGACGACGCTGTACTCGGCGCTTGACCTGCTGCGGAGCCCGGAGCGGAACATCATCACGGTCGAGGACCCGGTCGAGTATCAGATGGACCTGGTGAACCAGATCCAGGCGAACGATCAGATCGGGCTGAGCTTCGCAAGGGTGCTGCGGAGCGTGCTGCGTCAGGACCCGGACATCATCATGGTGGGCGAGATCCGCGACGAGGAGACGGCGCGGGTCGCGGTGCAGGCGGCGCTGACGGGGCACGGGGTGCTCGCGACACTCCACACGAACGACGCGCCCGGGGCGATCGCGCGGCTGTTGGACATGAACGTGGAGAGCTATCTGCTCAGCTCGGCGATCAACGGCGTGGTCGCCCAGCGGCTGGCGCGGACGATCTGCCCCGAGTGCGCGACCAAGTACTACCCGAGCGAGCAGGTGCTCGCGGACGCCGGGCTCAGCGAGATGGTCGGGCGTGCGTTCCGCAAGGGCGCCGGGTGCAAGACGTGCCACGACTCGGGGTTCCAGGGGCGGCTCGGGATCTACGAGATGATGGAAGTGACGCCCGAGATCCGGCGGATGATCTATCGCAACGCGCCGACGCACGAGATGCGTGTCCGTCTGCGAGACATGGGGCGCCTGTCGCTGCGTGAAGAGGGCGTGCTGCTGGCGATCGAGGGCAAGACGAGCCTCGAGGAGATTATGCGGGTGACGTACTGCGACGACGAGGCGGACGCCGACGAAGGCGTGGCGTCGAGTGCGCCTGTCGCGGAAGCGAGGGCGGCATGAAATTCCAATGCGAGGCCTACACAAAGAGCGGCGACCCGGTCTCTGAGATCGTCGAGGCGGCGACGGCCGAGGAAGCGATCGAGCGGCTGCGCCGGCGCGGGATGTTCGTGCTCTCGACGAGCGAGGCGGGGGACGCTCCCGCGGCGAGTAAAACCAAGTCGGGCAAGCGGACCAAGTCCAACCCCAAGCAACTGGCGGTCTTTGCGCGCGAGATGTCGGTGTTGATCTCGACGGGCACGCCCGTGATGGAATCGTTGGTGGCCCTGGAACGTCAGACGCAGAGCGAGACGTGGAAGAATGCGCTGGCACGGGTCCGCGCGAAGGTCGAAGAGGGCATGCCCCTCTCGCAGGCGATGGCGGACCAACCCGGGATCTTTGACCCGGTCTCGCGGAGCCTGGTCGCCGCCGGTGAATCGAGCGGCAAGCTGGACACGATGTTCGAGCGGCTCGCCGTGTTGTCGCGCCGGCAGGCGGCGGCGCATAGTGCGATCATGGGCGCAATGATCTACCCGGCCCTGCTGCTGAGTGTCGCGGGCATCGTGCTGGTGCTGATGCTGATGTTCGTATTGCCCCGGTTCGGCGGGCTGTTCGAGACGCTCGACACGCCGCTGCCCCCGACGACCAAGATCCTGATGGTGATGTCCGACGCGATGCTGGCGTACTGGTGGGGGATCGCGCCCGCGTTGGTGGCGTGCGTCGTGGGCGGGGTGTTCTGGGCAAGGTCGGCGCACGGCAAGGCCGTCCGCGACACGGCGATGGTCCGGATGCCCAAGGTGGGCGTGCTGGCCCGGGCGTTTGCAACCGCTCGGATCGCGCGTTTGCTCGGGGTCCTGCTCGAGAGCAAGGTCCCGCTGATGGAGGCGTTGGCGCTGACGAAGGCGTCGATGACCAACGCGAACTATGCGAGACTGATCGAGGCGGCTGAGACGCAGGTGACCAAGGGCGAGTCGATGAGCGCCGCGTTCGGCGGGTCCGACCTGGTCGCGCACTCGGTGTGTGAAGCCATGCGTAACGGCGAGCAGAGCGGGCGTCTGGGCAAGGTGCTGCTCAACGTGGCGGATTATCTCGATGAAGAGAACGAGACGGTGATTAAGTCGCTGTCCACGCTCATCGAGCCGGTGATCATGATCTCGCTGGGGCTCGTGGTCGGGTTCGTGGCGGTGAGCATGTTCTTGCCGCTGTTCGACCTGACCGCGTCGGCGGGCGGGGGGGCGCCATGAAGCTGCCCGTGCTGGGGAAGGGCGCGTCGGTGTCGGCGATTGGTTTGGACATCGGCGCGCGCACGATCAAAGCGGTGCAGGTTCGGCGGCGGTCGGGCACGCCCGAGGTGGTCGCGGCGATCGAATTCGAACGGTCCGGCGAGGAGGCGATGCCGGACCAGTTCGAAACCGAGCGGATCGAGGGGGTTCTCTTCCGGCGCGGGTTTGTGGGCAACCGCCTGACGATCGTGGTGCCGCGTGAGGGTGTGTTCTACGAGGAAGTAGACCGCCCGCCGCGTGGCCGGGGCGTGCCCGAGGGGCAGATCATCCGCTCGGAGATCGCCCGGGTCCGCCGCCTCGAGCCCGACGGGTTCGAGCAGGCGTGGTGGGATGTGCCGAACGAGTCGCGGCGCGGCTCGGCGGGGACGGCGATGGTGGTGGGGTGCGAGCGGGCGCCGGTGCTCGAGGCTGTGGAGCGGTTCGAGCGCCTTGGGCTCGAGATCGTCGCGGTCGATGGCGCGATGACGGCGTTGGCCGGCAGGCTCGGCGCGGCGGGAATCGCGGGCGACCCGTTCACGGTGCTCGTCGATCTGGGATGGTCGGCGGCGGCGATGGCCGTGGTCTACCAGGGTGTGGTTGTGTACCAGCGCCAGGTAGAAGCGTGCGGTTTGGAAGCGGTCCTCGGTCGCATCGCCAAACGCATGAATGTGGAATTGGACGTGGCGGACCACACGGTGCGGTCGCTGGGATCGGGCATAGATGGCGAGCACGCCGGGGTTCAGGCGATATTGAATGAGCACGGGGCGCGCGTTGCGGACGAGGTGCAGACTTCGCTTACATACGCCGCGCACCGGTTTCGGAAGCCCGCGGGCGGGCTGGTCCTGCTCTGCGGCGGCGGGGGCGAACTCGAGACGATCCGGGCCCGGGTCGCGGGCACCGATGGGTGCGAAGCAAGAGTCCTTCGCCCGGGGATGTTCGCGCGGTTCCCGGGCGGTGGTATCCGCGATCTGAACTCTGACTGTTCGTCGCTGACGTTGGCGACGGCCTTGGCCGCGAGGTTTGACCGGTAAGACATGAGCGTGATGGACACCATCAACCTGCTGCCCGATTCGATCGCCCGCGCCCGGACGGAGCGCCGGTGGCGTGCGCGCTGGACGGGTGCGGTGGTCGTAGCGGCGGTGGTAGCCGGGGCATTCGCGCTGGCGATGGGGCTCGGGTCGGACTCGGGCCTGCGGGCGATGCAGGCCGAGGTGGCCCGTCTGGAGACGCAGGACGTGGAGGCGGGGCTCAAGCTGCCGCAGTTGCAGGCGCAGGTGGCGGCGGCGCGCAAGATCGCGGGCGCGGCCACGGTGCTCGACGACCGCCCGGACTGGAGCCTCCTGCTCGCATCCCTCGAACGTGAGCGCGGTGATGGCGTTGTTCTCACCCGCGTCGTGGTGGTTGGGCTCGATGGCGCCGACGCGCCCGCGGCTCCGGGAGAGGCATTGCGGGTGCGGGTGGTCGTCACGGGGATCGGGGCGACGCTTGGGGATATCCAGGGGTGCGTGCTGCGGGTGGAGCGGTCGGGCGTGTTTGACTCGGTCTCGCCGATCGAGACACGCCCGCGCCGGGTCGGTTCGCGGGACTTCGTCGAGTTTGAGATCGAGGGGCGGCTGGGACCCGAAGCGATCGCATCGGGGGAGACGCCATGATCGGCAAGAAGCAGGCGGCGCCGCGATCCTCGGGAGGGATCGGGGCATGGCAGACGCACGCGATCGGGTTCGTGCTCTTCGCGTCGGTTTTGGGCGCGGGGCTGGTGCTCGGGCTTCGCCCCGTGCTCGCCCAGCGGGACACGATGGCGGAACTGGCGATGCGCCAGGCCGACCTCCACGCCCGCCTGGATGGAGCGCGGCGTCAGGAGCGGATCCTCCGCGATGAGTTGTACGCGTTGGAAGAGCTCGGAGCCGGGTGGAACGAACGCGCCGGGCAGGGGGCGACACTCAATCAGAGCATGGCGAAACTCACCCAGATCGGGCAGAGCGCCGGGCTCTCGCTGCACACGGTGCGCGCCGGGGACGCGAACGCGCTCGAGTTCTTCGAGGTCACGCCCATCGCGGTCGAGGGCTCGGGCGGGTATGCGCAATGCGCGGGGTTCATCTCTGAGGTGCTCGCGGCGATGCCCAACGTGACGATCGAGCGGTTCTCACTCGCCGCGCCGGGGCCCGGCTCGGGTGAGGGTGGCGCGGTCTCGCTCGTCTTTGCGTGGTATTCGGATTCGGGCGCGCAGGGTGCGGGTGAATCTGGCACATCGGGTTGACGCGGGTGCGTCTGGAAGTGCGGGTACGGGCATGGGATTGTCAAAAGAGCGGAAAATCTTCGCGGGTGTGCTCGGGCTTGCTGTGGTGGCGCTCGTGGTGGATCAGGGTTTCCTGCGGCCGGGGAGTGCCGGGGCCGCGGTGGTTGGCCCGGGCGTGGCGACCGTGGCGCCCACTCTGGGCGGCGAGGAGGGCGGCGCAGCGGTACCGGGCGCGCCGGATCGACAGGCCACTTCGTTGTCGCATATCGCGGCTCGGTTGCGGCAGGCCGCCCAGGGGGGCTCGCTGACCGATGATGCGTTCGAGCTTCCGAGCGAATGGATGGATCAGGCGACCGAGGACACGGCGGCACCCGTCGCAGCCGTGGCGCCCGCGACGTCATTGCAGCTCAGCGCGGTAATGCCGAGCCCGAGCGGGGGCGTCGCGGTCATCAACGGAACCCCGGTCCGAGTGGGGGCCATGGTCGGGGGCACGGGTTATCGGCTGATCGCGTTGTCCAACGGCGAAGCGATCCTGGGCAACGGCTCGGGCACGCTGCGGCTGAGTCTGCCGACTTCGAAGTACATGCCAGACACGACGGCCCCCAAGCCCGAGCGTGGGCTGGAGGGTTTTGGGACCGGCCGCGTGGGATTTCGGAAGGCTCCGGCTCAAGACCAGGATTGACCGCCCCGATACTCAACACGGGCTATGTCATGATCAACGGACTGGAGACACGAGCAATGCTGGCGAACTTCGAAAGTCGTATTATCGGGGCGGGGCGGGCGCGTGCGTTCAGCATGATCGAGCTCGTCATCGTCGTGGTCATCATCGGGATTATCGGCGCGATCGCGATCCCGCGTATGAGCCGCGGTGCCGCGGGTGCTGCCGACTCGGCGCTGGTGGCGGACCTTGCGGTCCTCCGCAACGCGATCGACCTCTACGAGGCCGAGCACGGGGGTGATTTCCCGGCGCTCGCCACGTTCGAGGCGCAGCTGACGGAGTTCACGGACTCGCTGGGTGATGCCCAGGCGACGAAGGACAGCACGCACATCTACGGCCCGTACCTCCGGTCCGTCCCTGCTCTCAAGGTCGGGACCAACCGCGGGCAGAACGGGACTGTCGCGACGCAGGGCGGCACCACCGCGGGGTGGGTGTACGACGCGAGCACAGGCGCAATCTCGGCCAACCTCCCCGGTACCGAGACCGACGACCGCGGCGTTGCCTACTCGTCCTACTAAGCCCGGGATTGGGTCGACGTGACCCGCCCCGGACATGCTGAGCTTCTCGCCGTCGGTCGCCCACGCTCGCAGCTCGCTGCGGACGCGAGCGATCGACGGTTTGCTCGTTGAGGGAGATTCCGTGAGCCGAAGGCCCGCGTTCAGCCTGGTCGAGCTGATCATCGTCGTGGTGATCATCGGCATCGGTGCTGCCATCGCGGTGCCGCGGTACGGGCGTTCGCTGAACCGGTACCGGGCGCAGCTCGCCGCCGAGCGGGTCGCCGAGGAGCTGCGGTTCGCCGCCGAGCATGCACGCTCGCGTGAGATCGGGGTGGACGCGACGGTGGACACGGGCGCGGACTCGCTGACGCTGGTGGAGAGCACGGGGAGCAACGCCGGGGACGTGGTGGGGACGCTCCGGGTGGACGAAGCGCCGTACGGGGCGAGGCTGTTCCTCGCGCTCCGCGAGAGCGGGCTGGGATCGCCGGCGTTCGATGCGCAGGGCGTGCCCGATGCCGATGCGATAGTGGTCGTGATGGCTGGCGATATGTACGTGGTGGTCGCGCTGTACCAGGGCGACCCGAGCCCGCAGGTCTGGCCCCCGCGCGTATGGGGCGGGAGCACGGTGGACGTGTCGAGCCCGAGCGAGCCCGCCGGCACGAGCGTCGCGACGGGCGCGGGGCTGATGGAGGCAGGGCCATGAGTGCGTGCCGACGCATGACATCCCGTGCCGGGTTTACGCTGATCGAGATGATGGTCAGCCTGGCCGTCTCGTCGGTGCTGCTGCTGGCGATGGGATCGGTGATGGTGCTCGCGGCTCGGGCGATACCGGACCAGGACAACCGCGGGGCGCGCGCCCTCGAGGCGGCCCGGGCGTTGGAGATGATCGCCGACGACGTCGCGTACGCCGAGGAGCTCAGGTTCGACCCGCGGATGAAAGTCGTCGTGGCGGACCGCACCGGGGACGGCACGCAGGAGGTCGTGATGTACGCGGTGGACGCGGACAAGATCCTCACCGCGTCCTGGCGGGACCCGACGGACCGGGCCGTGCCGCTGGTGGACAACGTCGCGTCGTGCGATTTCAAGTCTGAAAACGACGGCACGGTGCTGACGGCGGTCACCGTGACCCTGACCCTCGCGGACATGCCCGCCGAGCCCTTCGAGCGCCGCATCGCCCTTGTGAACAGGCCCGCACCATGACGACAACCAACCGACGCTACCGGTTCGCGCGGGGCTTGACACTCGTCGAGGTCGCGATCTCCACGGTGCTCATCGCGGGCCTGATGGTCTCGGCGATGAACGCCGTGGGGGCCTCGGTCGTCGCGCGCGAGCAGGCGGTCGATAGCGTCCGCGGGCAGCTGCTCGCCGAGACGATGCTCGACGCGATCGTCACGCTGCCCTACCAGGACCCCGGACTCGGGCTCGGGATCGGGCCCATCGAGATCGACCTCGACGACGGGCTGCCCACGAAATGGGGTCAGTTCGACGATGTCGATGACTTCAACGGGTGGTCGTCTTCGCCGCCCGAGGCGGCGGACGGATCGGCGATTCCCGGGTACACGAGCGACTGGCAGCGGGCCGTGAGCGTTCGCTACCTCGAGCCCATATCCCTCGCTCAGCAGGGCGGGCTCAGCGCGAACACGGGCGTGAAGCGGATCACCGTGACGGTCAAGCATCACGGGCGCACCGTGGGCACCGCCGTCGGCGTGCGCACGCAAGGCGCCGACACGGCCCGTGAGGGGGCGCCCGCGCCCGACGACGACGGCGGCATCCTGGGCGGCATCCTCGGCGGGCTGTTCGGGGGTTGAACATGAGACGCACCATGCACACGAAGACCTCACGCCGCGGCGGGATCTACCTCGTCGTCCTCGCGACCGTCATGCTCGTCGCCCTGCTGGGCACGGCGGGCGTGCTCGCGCAGACGCGACAACGCCAGCGGGCCCGCGGCACGATGGACTCGGCCCGTGCCGCGACCATGGCCCAGGCCGCGATCGAGCTCGGGCTCCAGCGGATCGAGAGCGACGATTACTGGCGGAACAACATCGGCGGCGGCGTCTGGTACAACCAGGTCGCCCCGACCGGGGACCCGAACGACGGCGTGCTGAGCCTCGCCGTCGGCGCGCCCGGCGGCGGGGCGCTAAGCACCGGGAGCGAGGACCCGTACGAGTTGGTCGCCCTCGGGGAGTTCGGCAACGCGCGGCGGCAGGTCTCGCTCGCCGTGAATCTCGTGAATACGGCATCGGCGTTGGAGTGCCTTGATGCGGTGATCTATGCCGACAATGACATCGTGCTCAACAACAGCGCCTCGGTCCTCGGCAACGGGATCATCGCGACCAACGCGAACATCTACGCGACGTCTTCCCAGGTCTTCCTCGATGCCGAGGCGTTTGGGCTCATCAGCGGCGCGGCGTATCACGGAACAACGACGACCGGCACCCCCGCGCGCACGGTGCCGCTCTCGGAGGACCTCGAGCCGCTGTACTGGCCCCAGGCCACTGCCATCGACATCGAAAGTCTCCCGAACAACAAGGGCGATTATTTCTTGTCGGACGTTGCGCTCGGACCCGGGCACAACCCGTTTGGGGCCGGCGAGACCAACCCGGATGGGATCTATCTCATCGACTGCGGCAACAACGTGCTGTACATCGAGAACCTGCGCGTCGTCGGCACGCTCATCATCGTTCAGCCCCGGGGGAGCAAGTCGCAGCTTCGCGGTTCCATCTCTCTGCAGCCCGCGGTCGCGGGGTACCCAGCGCTGATCATCCAGCATCAGAAGATGGCCTTTGCGATGACGAACACGCCGCTGTCCGAATCGACACGCGGCGTGAACTTCAACCCCGACGGGGTCCCGGACCGCGGCTCTGAGGACGCCGACCTCGCCGATTCCTACCCGTCCAGGATCGAAGGGATCGTGTTTATGGACAAGGAAGCCGTGCTCGTGTCAGGGTCATACACGACCATCCGCGGGCACCTCCTGACGAACGCGGGCATGGACTTTGAGATCGGATCGAACCTCCTCATGGAGGAATGGACCGAGGCGCGGGAGAACCCGCCGCCGGGGTTCGTCCAGCCCGGCGGCACGACGGAGCTGGTCATGGGCCCGTGGGTGCGTGACTTGGATTGAGTTGGGTCTGTGTGGTGCCCGGCTTGGGCAATGCCCCGGGTGGGCCTCGCGGTGTGGATTAGGCTGCCTTGAGGCGAGGGCCTGTGTCCTGCTCGAACGTCGGGTCCGCGGCTTTGTGCTCGGCGACCAGCGCGTCGTACTCGCTCAGGTCCACCTTGTCGAAAACCTTGGCCAGGTCCGGGTCGAACTGCGAGCCGGCGCACCGGGTGATCTCGGCGAGCACGACGTCGCGGGTCATCGCCGGGCGGTACGAGCGGGTCGAGCTCATCGCGTCGAACGTGTCGGCGAGCCCGATGATGCGGGCCATGAGCGGGATGTCGGTGCCCGAGAGCCTGGCGGGGTAGCCGTTGCCGTCCCAGCGTTCGTGGTGGTGCATGACGCCGGGCAGGATCGACGCGAGCGAGGGGATGACCTTGAGGATCTCGTGCCCGATGCCCGGGTGCTCGCGGATGAGGTCGAATTCTTCGTCGGTGAGGCGTCCGGTCTTGCACAGGACGCGCTCGGGGACGCCGATCTTGCCGACGTCGTGGACGAGCCCGGAGATGTAGACCTCGTGGACCGCGGCGGCGTCGAGCCCGGCGGCCTCGGCGAGCCGCTTGGAGAGCATCGCGACGCGCTCGGAGTGACCACGCGTGTACCGGTCCTTGGCGTCGATCGCGGCGGTCATGGCGCGGACGGTGCCGACGAAGGCCTCCTCCTGTTCGGCGTACAGCGCGGTGTTGTCGAGGAAGGCGCCGAGGAACCCGCCGGCGGCTTCGAGCATGAGGGTCTCGTAGCTCGAGACCTGGGGCTCCTCGCCCCCCTTGGACGCGGCGACGAGCACCGCGACGAGCTTGCCCGCGCGGCGGACCGGCTGGGCGACGATCTGCGGGCCCAGCGCCTCGGGGATGTCGTCGGGGCGGTCGATGATCAGCGCGCCGTCGCCCGGGGCGCGGGCGAGCTCGCCCAGCGCGTATCGGTGGACGCGTGCGAACAGGCGGTCGTCGCCCGGGAAGGTGCCCGAGGTGAAGCGGATGCCGTCGATCTCGGGGTTGCCCGTCGCGTCCGCGTCGGCGAGGCACGCGAGCCACCCGAAGGGGAGCGTGTCGTGGAGCTCTTCGACCATACCGCGGACGAAGTGGTCCGGCTGGGTGAGCTGTCCCATCGCGCGGCCGATGCCGTAGAGCGTGTGGATGGTCTCGTACGCCTCGGTCATCTGGGTGCTGAAGCGGTCGAGGTCGAGCAGCGCGTTCTCGCCCAGATCGACGTCGTTCCACATCCACGCGAGCATGCGGTGGAGGGCGCGGGCGGTGGTCTCGGTGTGCCCGCCGCCTGGGGCGTTGGGGTCCTCGGGCGCGACCGCGACCAGGTAGCCGGTGCGTTCGCGCCGGACGACCTCGGGGATCGGGAGCAGCCAGTGCCCGCTGTCGATGCGGACGGGGGCCGGCTCGGGGGCGTCCGCCCACGCGAGGACCGCCTCGCGGAGTGTGTCTTCGGTGATGCCTTGGGCCGGGGTGGCCTCGGGGCTTTGGGTGACGCGGCCGGAGGGCTCGAGCCGCCAGACGGCCAGGGAGAGCTCGGCACACCGTTCGCGCACGATCGCGCCGGCCGAAGCACGCGCACGCTCGGGCACACGACAGCTCATGCCGCGCCCCGCAGCTGGGCGTCGTCGTCACCCATGAGTTCGGTGACCTTGGCGAGCAGCCCGCGGGCCGTGAAGGGCTTGGACATGACCTCGCGGATGTTGGTGAGCTCGATCTCGGTCGGGTTCAGGAAGTACCCGCGGGCGGTCAGGAGGATCACGGGGATCTCGCTGGTCCGCTCGTCGTGGCGGAGCCGGGTGGCGAACTCGATGCCGCTCATGCGGGGCATTTGGAGGTCGGTGACCACCAGGTTGGGCGGGGCGTCCAGCGCGACTCGCAGGGCTTCCTCGCCGTCGCGGGCGATCACCGTGGCGTAGCCCGCGCTCTCGAGCTTGCGCGAGACAACGTGCGTGATGAGGGGCTCGTCATCGACAAGCAGAACCGTCTGCACCGACATAGGGGACTCCCTTTCGCAACCGGCTGGATGCGCTTACATCGGTATCGGCAGGGCGTGACATCGCGGGTAAGCGCACTCTGACAGACTGTCAGCCGCGGGGAGTGGTTGTAGGAGGGGCGGGCGAGGTTATCGGTCGCGCCGGCCCGGTCCCGGGCGGTCCGTGGTGCTATCCGACGCCCGCTTCGACCGCCGCCGTGCCCAGCGCCGGCTCGGTGTACGTCGCGGGAGCCAGACGCAGATATCGGGCCAGCATGGGCGTCGCGATGTAGAACGGGACCGTGTCGAGCAACGCCACTAGCATTTTGAACACGTAGCCCGTGGCGATATAGACCAGCAACTGCGGCCAGATCGCCGCGTTCTTGTCCACCGGCAACGCCTTCGCGTAGAAGTACGTGATCAGAATCACCGCGGTGGTGTCCACCAATTGCGAGATCAGCGTGGACCCGTTGTTCCGCAGCCACAGGTGACGGCCCTTGGTCACCCGCTTCCAGAAGTGGAACACTTGCACGTCCACGAACTGCGCGACGAGGTAGGCGATCATCGAGGCCGCGACCGCCCCGAACGCGAGGGTGCGGATCTCGAAGAAGACGGGCATCCGCCCGGCCGCGTCCGCGACGATCGCCCCCGTCTGCGGATCCGTCGGCTCGAACCCCGGCAGCACGCCGCCCACCCAGAGGATCCCGATCACCCACAAGTTCAGCACCAACCCGACGAGCACCACGAAGTTCGCCCGCCTGCGTCCGTACAGCTCGGAGATGAAATCGGTGCACAGGAACGTGACCGGGTAGGGCAGCACGCCGACCGCGACCGCGAAGGCCGTCGCCCCGGGCGCCGCGGTGTCGAAATCGATCTCGAAGAGCTTGATGAACCGCGTGATCCCGAGGATGTTGAGCATCGCCAGCGTGCCCAGGAACACTCCCGCGAGCACGAGAAAGACCCGCTCCCGCCGGGCGTGCACGACCGCCTCGGGCAGCCTGGGCAGGCCCTCGTACGGGTGCTGAACGCTCGGGAGCGGCTCGGCGGACATGCTCACACGATACCCGGTCCCACGTTCGGGGCGGGCGTGGTACCATCCGCCCATGAGCGACGACGGAGCGCGCGCAAGCACGGAAGCCAACGGAACGACCGCCCCCAAGCCGCCGGCGGGGGGGCTCCCCCTCGACTCGACGCTCGAGGCGGTCCTGATCACCCTCGACCGTCCGACCCCCGCGGCCAAGCTCGCCGAGGCCCTCTCGGCCGGCGGGGCCGACCCGATCGAGCCCGACGCGATCGAGGCCGCCGCGGACCGGCTCAACGCCCAGTACACGAAATGGAAGCGTGCCTTCCGCATCGAGCGTGTCGGCGGCGGGCTGCGGCTCATGACCCTGCCCGACTTCGCCCCCGCGATCGCCTGCGTCCGCAAGAGCCGCGACTCCGGGCGTCTCTCTCGCGCCGCCCTCGAGACGCTCGCCATCGTCGCCTACCGCCAGCCGGCGACGCGTGCCGAGCTTGAGGCGATCCGCGGCGTCGCCTGCGGCGAGGTCCTCCGATCCCTGCTCGACCGCAAGCTGCTCATGATCAAGGGTCGAGCCGAGGAGCTCGGTCGCCCGATGCTCTACGGCACGACCAAGCACTTCCTCGACCAATTCGGGCTCGCCTCGCTCAAGGACCTCCCGCCATCGGCCGAGCCCGAGGGTGCCCGAGGGTGCCCGCGGGCCGTCGCGCCTGCCGAAGACGAAACTCCGGCCACGTCCGCGGAACCCGAGCTCAAGCCGCTCCGAACCGGAGTGGTACAACCCGAAGGGTGACCATGTCCCGATCGCACACAACGCTCGCCGCCTCGCTCTGCCTCGCCGCGCTGACCCTGACGGGCGTCGGGTGCGGCGGGGGCCTCCCCGTGCGCGGGGCCGTCATCGCCGGGCCGGTCGGGCTCGCGCAGGTGGTCGATGCTCGCGACGAGCGTCTGGACGGCGGCGGGCTCGGCGGCGTCCAGGTCAAGGCCGTCCGCCCGGGCACCGAGACCTCCGGCGGCATCGCCCCGCTCGCCACGGCTGTGACCGATGACACCGGGCTCTTCCAGATGAAGATCTCCGACCGCGACAAGATCCGCGGCCCGATCGTCGTGATCACCGAGAGCCCGGATTCGTTCCGCACCGCGACGCGCATCTACCCGCCCCGCGCGGGCCAGGAGGTGCTGATCAACGTGCGCGAGCGCCGCTCCGCCGGGGCGACCGAGACGTCTGAGTGAGCCGACGCCGCGCTCGATCCCGAGCGACGCGTGACGCCGCCCCGGTTCGGCGCCGGTATGACCTCCGCTGGCCCAGCTTTGTCTACATCGCCACGACGCTCTTCCTGGCGATCGGTGCGATCAACTCGCAGAACAACCTGCTGTACTGGGCGTTCGGTGCCGCCGTCTGCGGCGTCGTAATCTCGGGCTTGATCAGCGGTGGCACCCTGCTCGCCCTCCGTGTCACGCGTGACCCACCCCCGACACCCCACGCCGGCGACGCTTTCACGCTCGGCTACCGCGTCCGCAACACCCACCGGTTCCTTCCCGTGTTCGCGGTGCTGATTGAGGAGATCGGCCCCGACGCCGGCTCGCCCGCGATGCCCAGCGGGATCGAGGCCCGCCCGGCGCTGGTGACGCACTGCTCGCCCCGCGGCGGCGCCCACGCGCACGCATCGTGCACCGCCGTCAAGCGTGGGGCGGTCTCGCTCGGGTGCCTCCGCGTTACGTCGTCCTTCCCGTTCGGGCTCGTGCGCAAGACGGTGATCTTCGACCAACCCGCGACGATGCTCGTCGTGCCCGCGGTGCTGCCGGTGCGTCCGCTCGACCGAGCCGCGCGGACGGGCTCGGACCGTGTCAGCGTGGACTCGGCGGCCCGCGCCGGCGCGGGCGAGGAGTTCTA
>BQJQ01000035.1 GCA_021604785.1 Phycisphaeraceae bacterium | reverse complement strand
GGGGTTCTCGGGCGTCCGTGGGGCCCGGCGGATCGGGGCGTTGTGGGACGCCCGCGCCGGGGCGGTCTCGTTTGGGTCGGCGCCCATCATCCTCACCGGAGGTCCCGATGAATCTGATTCGTTTCGTTGCGGTCGTGGGGTGCGCGTTCGGCGTCGCTGCCGGCGCCGCCCTGTCCGCGCCGGCTGACGGCACAACAGAGCAGGACAAGGCGCTCGCGCAGGTCATCGCCAAGGGGGAAGATTCCCACGCGGCACGCCAGGCCATGGTCAACCAGACATTCTCCGAGACGCGCGGGCCGCTGCCGGTCGAGCGCGTTATCTACGGCGCCGACGACCGCCGCGAGGTCTACGAGTACGACGTGCTCGACCCGACGCTGCGGGCGATGTCCGAGGCGTGCGCCGTCGTCGTCTCCGCGTCGTCTGTCTTTGACAACGGCGACGGGACGTACACCCTGAGCACGAGCCCCTGGACCAGCGCCGGCGGCACGCTGTGCGCCGAGGAGCCCTTCCGCGGGCAGCCCGCGGTCGGGTTCTGCTCGAGCTTCCTGGTCGGGCCCGACATCATCACGACCGCCGGGCACTGCGTGGACGCGGGCGACGTGTCGTCGGGCGTCGCGTTCGTGTTCGGGTTCCAGCTCAACGACGAGGACGAGACCGGGCCGACGATCGTGCCGGCGGACTGGGTCTACTTCGGGACGAGCATCATCAACCAGGTGCTGTCCGGCGGGGATGACCACTCGGTCGTCCAGCTCGACCGCCCCGTGGTCGGCATCACCCCCGTCCCGATCCGGCGCACCGGCGTCGTGCCCACGGGCACGCCGCTGGCCGTCATCGGGCACCCGCAGGCGATCCTCAAGAAGATCGCTGGCGGGGCCGAGGTGAAGGCGAACCAGACCGGGTTCTTCCAGTCCAACCTCGACACCTACGGCGGCAACTCGGGCTCGATGGTCGTGAACCTTAACACCTACGAGGTCGAGGGCATCCTCGTCCGCGGGGCGCCGGACTTCACGACCGTCGGCGGGTGCGTCGTCTCGAACCAGGTGCCCGACACGGGCAACACGGGCGGCGGCCTCCCCTTCGAGGAGTGCTCGGTCACGACGACCTTCGAGGCGTCCATCCCGCCCTTGGGCATCACCGTGAGCCCCGGCGGCACGACGACGCACTTCGGCGTGGTCGGCGGGCCCTTCACGAGCCCCGGCGTCGTCTACACGCTTGATAACACCACCAGCGACCCTGCGGACTACGTCGTGGCGCTGACGAACGCGGCGGCGGGCGTGCTGATCGACGGCGGGACCTCCGACGTCACGGGCACACTGGCGGGCAACAGCTCGACGACCGTGACGGTCACGCTCGACAACACCACGGTCAACGGGTTCGCGGCGGGCGTGTACTCGACGGACGTCACGTTCGATGACACGACCAACAGCATCGGCTCGACGGCGTCGCACGTCGTCGAGGTCGGGCAGACGCTGGTGTCGGTGTCGCCTACGACGGCATTGATCTCGGGCGGGCCCGAGGGCGGGCCGTTCCCGGGCGGGGATACCTACACGATCACGTCGCTGCGCCCCACGGCGGTGGACGTGCTGATCGAGGGCCCGGACTGGGTCGAGTTCAATCTGACGCGCACGACGACCGAGACGGCGTCGCTGAGCGGCACGGGCGACAGCGCGGACCTCACCGTCACCTTCGGCGGCACCGCGGCGTCGCTCGCTCCGGGGCTCTACACCGACGAACTGGTGTTCACGAACCTGGACAACGCCGACGAGATCGTCGTCCCGGTGGTGCTCGACGTGGGGCGGTACATCTACCCGTCCACGGACACGCCGATCGCGATCAACGACAACTCGACGTTCACCAGCGACATCATCGTGACCGAGGCGTTCTGCGTGGGTGACATCGACGTGGACGTGGACATCAACCACACGTTCTCGGGTGATCTGATCATCACGCTGACGAGCCCCGAGGGCACGGACGTGGTCCTGCATAACGAGGGCGGGAGCTCGGACGACTTCACGGCGCGCCGGTACGACGATGACGACGCGGCGAACTTCCTGGCCGAGGGGCCCGGGATGCTCGCGGACTTCGAGTTTGAGATCGTCACGGGCGTCTGGACGCTGACCGTCGAGGACGACGCGGGCGGGGACACGGGCACGCTCAACTCGTGGACGCTGCGTGTCGCATCGAGCGGGGAGACCTGCCCGCCGGCGGCGGCGGACCTCGCGTTCATCGTCGATGAAAACCACCAGCAGGGCGCGACGCTGAGCGCGACCTCGCTGGACCCGATCGACACCTACACCATCACCAGTTTGCCCACCAAGGGCATCATCTGGGACAGCGGGTCGTCTGTGCTGTCCGTGCCGCACGACCTGTCGGGCGACACGATCACCTACCGGGCCAACCCGACCGAGACGGGCGCCGATTCGTTCACCTACACCGCGACCGCGGCGGGGCTGACCTCGCCCGACGCGAGCGTGGGCGTGACGATCGACGCGATCACCGGGCCGGCGACGCTGCACGAGTTCAACCTCGACATCGACCCGGCGTGGTCCACCGACGGCGACTGGGCCTGGGGCGTCCCCACCGGGCAGGGCGGGGGCGGATCGTCCGGCCCCGACCCGACCAGCGGGTACACCGGCGCCAATGTCTACGGCTACAACCTCAACGGCAACTACACCGACAACATGGCCCCGATGAACCTGACCTCCGACGCGCTCGACATCTCGGGCCAGTCGCAGGTGGTCGTCTCCTTCCGGCGCTGGCTAGGCATGGAAAGCTCCTCGTTCGACCAGGCATCGTTCCAGATCTCGGTGGACGCGGGTGCGTTCGAGACCGTCTGGGCGCACGCTGGCGGCTCGTTCGGCGACGACGCGTGGACCGCACAGTCGTACGACGTCTCGTCGTCTGCGGCGGGCGGATCGACGCTGACCCTCCGGTGGGTGATCGGGCCGACCGACGGCTCGGTGACCTACCCCGGGTGGAACCTCGATGACATCGAGGTCGGCGGCGACAACATCCTGGCCAACCCGGCCGACCTGGACCAGAGCCTGGCGCTGAACGTGGACGACATCGACGCGTTCGTCACGGCGTTCATCGGGTCGGACTGCCTGGCCGACCTGGACGCGAACGGCATGCTCAACGTGGACGACATCGACGCGTTCGTCGATTACTTCATCAACGGGCCGTAAGCCGCACGGCGTCCTGTTCCCCAGTTGGTATCCAGCCCCGGGTTCCGCAGCGTGCGGTTCCCGGGGTTTTTTCGTGGGCGGCTACCATGCCCCCTCGCGGGCGGGCTCGCCCCCCGCGCCGGTGCGGTGGCTGAGCGGTTGAAGGCGCTCGACTTGAAATCGAGTGAACCTGAAAGGGTTCCGGGGGTTCGAATCCCTCTCGCACCGTTGCTTCCCCCTCCCGGGGCTTCAAACCGCTGATCGGTTGGAACCCCCGTGGGGAGGCGTGCGGACGGTTCTTGGGCCACCGGGCCCGGGCGGGGGTTCTCTCCGCCCTCAGACGCCTCCTCCTCCCACAGGAGCAAACAACATGATCGAGCGCATTGCCGCGGCTGTGCTGCACGCGTCGGCGGGCGTCGGGGCGCCGGGCACGGAAGCCACGATCGAGACCCCGCCCCGCGCGATGGAGACCGCCGCCGGCGCGCGCCGGCTGACGGGGCACCTGTACGTCAACGCGGGCACGGGCGAGGCGGTCTTCACGCCGGCGAAGGAGTACCTGGCCAACCGGGCCGGTCGCTCATTCCGCGCGCTCGGCGACGACATCACCGGCGACGGCATCGGCGACCTCTGGGTCAACACCAACCTCGACCCGTGCCCCATCGGCACGCCGGCGAACCCGCATATCGAGCTCGGCATCCTCGACGGGGCCGTCGCCATCGGCGGATCTCCGGATTTCCACATCGGCGACCACCACCTCTACAAGCTGCAGACCGGCGCGTACCTCGGGGCGTACTCGACCGACCTCCGGATCAATCACATCAGCTTCACGTACTGGACCGACCTGCTCGACACGGACACCGACTCGGACACCGTGCCCGACGGCAACACCGCCGGCGCGGGCATCGAGCTCTCCTTCTGGGACCGCGAGGATCAATTCGGCAAGACCGACTGCTTCTGCCCGCAGGGCGGCGGGCCCGGGTTCACGCGCGAGCACATCACGACGCTCCGGTTCGAGAACCTCCCGGGCGCGCTCGTGCCCCCGGTGCCCGGGTACCTCGTGGGGTACGTTATCACCCTCGAACTCGATCAGGACCAGGTCTTCGAGATCGCCGACTCGGACGGGGTCGGGCCCGCGAGCGGTCTCTATAACCCCATGATCGCGGCCCTCGACATCGACACCAACGGGGACACCCTGCCCGACGCCACCAGCGCCGACACCGACGGCAACGGGCAGATCGACTTCGCCGTCTCGCTCCGCGGCATCCAGCCGACCGACGGGCGCGTTGCGACCATCGCCTACACCCTGGCCGCCCCGGGCGTGCCGGGCGTGCCCAACACGGGCACGGACGACGGGGTCATCGACTACGCCAACCGCACGGACGGCACACCGCCGCTGCAATCGCACCACACGCGCATCCTCCTGAGCTCGATCATCCCGCCGATGGGGCGGTCCGGGCTGCCGTTCACGTCGGCCCTGCTGCCGGTCCCCAGCGCGATCGACCGGTTCAGCATCTTCTTCGCCTCGCTCGGCGAGCAGCCCGACCCGGACGGCGCGCCGCCGACCTTCCCCGTCGGCTGCGCGGGCCTGCCCAGCGGCGACCACTTCGCGTGGGGCTCGGTGCACCCGCCGGACGGTAACTTCTACGGCGGGTTCAACTGCGAGATCGACGACGACGGCGACACCCTGCCCGACGGCAGGCCGTGGAGTGCGCCGTTCCTGGCGCTCTCCAGTAGTCAGGCGTGCACCCGCTGCACGTTCGCAGACTGTGATTGCAACGTAGCATTGAATGTCGATGACATCGACTGCTTCATCGTCGCGTTCCTCGGCGGCGATCTGAGAAATGCCGACTGCGATGGCAATGGGACGCTCAACATCGACGATGTCGATTGCTTCGTAGTGGCCTACATGTTCGGATGCCCGCGCTGAGTCACCCGCGCGGGCGTGTCAACCGGGCGACGAACCACGTCCCCACCGCGCCGGCGAGCACAACCGACGGCGCCACGAACACGGGCGCGTCGCTCGCGAGGATCGTCGCGACGGAGACCGCGATCGCGGTCCACATCATCGCCAGGGTGATCCACATCGCCTTCTTGGGCATCACCGCGCCGGGCTCGAGGTAGCGCAGGAACGGGCCGAAGAACCGGTTGCGGATCAGCCGCTGCTCGAGCCACGGGCAACTGCGGGCGAAGCACCAGGACGCGACGATCAGGAACACCGTCGTGGGCAGCCCGGGCGTCACCACGCCCAACGCCGCCAGCCCGACGCACGCCACACCGACCGAAGCAAGCGCCCACCGGCGCGGCGAGCGGGGCCGCGTCGGGTCGTGGGCCGCGACGATGGCGCCGGCGCGGGTCGCCTGGGCGGGAACACCGAGCTTGGGTGCGTGGAGGGTGGTCACAATCCCGGGCGCCGGGCTCTCGTCCGGCGCTGGGCCGCATTTCTAGGGCGTGTGCCCGCTGGCGGCGAGGGGATCGCACAAGAAATTGAGACCCAGTCTCATCGAGCGGGGTTGTCCCCAGCCGCCCCGCCATCAACAGAGGCGGAATCCGACGCTCTCGGGTGTCACCGATGCTCGACACCCCACCCAAACCGGGGGAGTGCTTCGTGCGGACGCCGCTCCTCGTCCGGGTTCGCCGGGTCGTAGGCGTGGGTGACGTAGTAGAGCAGCGTCGCCGGCTCGGGCCCGACGGTCGCCGCCCCGTGCCAGAGCGTGGGCGGGATGACCACGATCGCGGGTCGCCGGTCGCCCGTGACGGCGGACCAGCACGCGTCGTCGGTGTCGCGCCAGACGCCGACCTTGAGGTGCCCGCCGAGTGTGCACCAGAAGTCGGTCTGCTTCGCGTGCCGGTGCCAGGCCTTGATCACGCCCGGGTGCTGGGCCGAGACGTTGACCTGCCCGCCGGCGAGCACGCCCGTCATGAGGTTCATGTACGACCACCCGCGGTCGTCGGCGTGCGCGCGGATCTCGACGAGCCGCGGCTCGTTGGCCGCCTTTGCCTGGGCCCACGCCTCGGCGAGGGAGCCGGCGAACACGGGGATGGGCAGCAGCGCACTCACGCCGACCCCCCGGCGCCGGGCGCCGCGTCGATCTCGCTCAGCTCTTGCGGGTCCGCAGCGCCGTCCTTGTGCGCCAGCAGGCGCGTCGCGCGGTACAGGCTCGGGATCGTGCCCGCGTCGGTCCACCAGCCCTCGAGCGTGTCGTGCGTGAGCTCGCCGCGCTCGAGGTACCAGTTGTTGACGTCGGTGATCTCGAGCTCGCCACGGCCCGACGGCTTGAGCGTCCGGCAGATGTCGAAGACCTGCTTGTCGTACAGGTAGAACCCCGTCACGGCGTAGTCGCTGGGCGGGTCCTCGGGCTTCTCGATGATCTCGACGATGCGCTTGGCATCCCCCTCGCCCTCGAACCGGGCGACGCCGAAGCGGTGCGGGTCGGGCACGCGCTTGAGCAGCACCTTGGCGCCCGAGCCCTGCTCGCGGTACGCGTTAACAGCCCCGGCGATCGTGCCCTCGATAATGTTGTCGCCCAGCGCGACGGCGATCGGCCCGCCGTCGGCGAAGTCTTCCGCGAGCTTGAGCGCATCGGCGATGCCGCCCTCGCCCTGCTGGTACGCGTACTCGAGGTGCGCGAGCCCGAGCTTGTGCCCGTTGCCCAGGAGCTTGAGGAAGTCGCCCGCGTGCTCGCCGCCGGTGACGATCAGCACGTCGTCGATCCCCGCGTCCAGCAGCGTCTGGATGGGGTAGTAGATCATGGGCCGGTCGTAGACCGGGAGCAGGTGCTTGTTGGTGACCAGTGTGAGCGGCTGGAGCCTGGTGCCCAGCCCGCCCGCGAGGATGACGCCCTTCATCCGAACCTCCCGCTCAGGGTCCACGATAGGCCCTGGGGTGACGCGCACGATCGGCGCGTCGGGCACGCCCGCGGTTCCGAGAACCCCGCGACGGGCGCCCGCCCGCTCAGGCGGCCCGCTCGGAGAGCGACCTCTGCACGAGCGAGCTGACGTCCTCGCCCTGGCCCGCGTGGATCCGCGAGATCAGCTCGTTCGCGTCCACCGCGAAGGCTGTCAGCGGGTCGGGCGTGGGCTCGACGACCGAGCCAACGGCCCCACCCTCGGGGCCCCCAGCGGAGCCTTGAGGCGCGGTCGTGTCTCGTGAAGGGTCGGGCATGCGCCCTGCATCGGCGCATCGGGCGTGGCGGTTCATCGCGGGCGCGTCCGCGGGGCAGTTTTCCCGCGCCGGATTACTCGTCCGTGAGAACGCCTGACATCGGGTGGTATCTGGGAATCAGCTCGGTCTCGGTCTGCCCTGTCCGCGGGTCGGCCGGCTCCCATTCCACCCGGGCGTGCCCGAGCAGCGTGCCCGTGGCGAACGCGAGGTCCACCTGGGCGATCTGGTAGTCCGTCAGCGCCTGCAACTCGGTCAGGCGGGCCTCGGCCAAACGAGCGTCGGCGTCGAGCACGTCGTTGCTGGTGGACCGCCCCACGCCGAACTGCCGGCGCTCGGCGTCGAGCGAACGCGTGTTCAGGATCACCGACTGGCGCCCCGCGAGGATCCGGTTCCACCCGCTCTCGATCGTGTCGATCGCGTCGTGGACCTCCTGCGTGATCGATTGCTCGCGGGCGGCCCGTGTGGACAGCCGCTGGAGGCGCGTCAGGATCGCGCGCCCGACCGCGGCCTTCCGCTGCTCGTTGCCCAGCGGGATCTCCGCGTTGAGCCCGACGGACCAGTCCTCGAACCGGTTGCCGTCGAGCTGGCTGAACGACTCGCCCGCCGTACCCCCGAGCCCGTTGATCCGGTACGTGTAGCTCATCGCGAGCAGCGGCAGGGCCTGGTTCTTCTCGAACGCGACCTGGGCCGCGTCCTGGGCCAGGCGCAGCTCGAGCTCGAGCAGCTCCATCCGGTTCGCCAGCGCCGCGTCGGACACCTCGCCCGCGTCGAACACATACCGCACGGGGTCGGGGTCCGAGATGGGCACGACGTTCACCGATGTGTCCACGTCGAGCCCGGGGATGTTCACGATCCGCTTGAGCTCGCGTTGCTGCGTGAGAACGCTGTTGTGCGCGCGGATGATGTCGTCGATCCGGTCGGCAAGCCCGGACTCGGCCCGCACCACCTCGATCTGCGCCACAGAGCCCGCATCGAACTGACGCCCCGCGGTCTGCAGCTGCTCGCGCGCCAGCTCGTACTGCTGGTACCGCACTTCGAGCGCCGTCTGCGCCGCGTAGAGGCGCCAGTACGAGCGCTCCGCCGCGGCGATCTGGCGAATCACCTCCAGCTTGGTCTGCGATTCGGAGATCTGCCGGTTCGACTCGGCGATCCGGATCGCGTGCGTCGTCGCCCGGCGCCCGGCGCCGCGGAGCAGGTTGTGGCTCAGGCTGAACGCGAGGTCCGTCGTGATCGCGGGGTTGAGCGTGCTGAACGCGTTGTCGGTCCGGAACTGGTTGAACGGGAGCGAGACCTCCGCCGTCCCACCCGTGCGCAGCGGGATACGGAAGCCCGGGGTGATCGACTGCGAGCGGGTGCCGCCGCCCGCGAGTGTCGAGGCCGTGGGCGAGTCCGTCTCGGCCCAGGAGCCCGCGAGCGTGAAGACGGACTCGAACCGCCCCTCCTCCTCGCGGACCGACTCGGCGGCGATGGTCGGGGAGATGAGCTGGGCCTCGAGGTCCAGGTTGTTCGCCAGCACCGCCGCCCGCGCCTCTTCGAGCGTCAGCTCGTACCGGTCCATCGCGTCGAACGCGGCCCGCGCCTCGGCGATCGGGTCGGGCAGGCTCGAATCGCTCGCGCTGGCGAGCGCCCCCTCGATCCGCGAGCCGCCCTCGGGGGCGGCGAACTCGTCGATGTTCAGCGGGCGCACGTCGCGCAGGCGCTCGAGCGACGCGCGCCGGCCGTAGTCCATAGGGTCGGGCCCGAACGGGTTCGTGCACGCCCCGAGAAGCACGACAGCCGCGATCGCGCCCGCGATGCCCGTCACGCGGGCCGACACCTTCACCGTTCGTCTTGTCACCGATTCCCCCTTGCCCTGAGCCGCGTGTCTGGTGATGTCTATTCGTGCCGGAGTGCGTTGATCGGGTTGAGCGATGCAGCCTTGATCGCCGGGAACATGCCCGAGACGACGCCGCAAAACCCGCACGCGCCGAACGCCAGGATGATCCACCCCGGTGGCACCGCCGCCTCGCTCATCCAGCTCACGAGCTGGCGAAGCAGGGTGACAATCCCCATGCCGATCAGCACGCCGATCGCGCCCCCGACCACGCACAGCACCACCGCTTCGATCAAGAACTGCAGCAGAACCACCAACGGCTGCGCGCCCACCGCTTTGCGCAAGCCGATCTCGCGCGTCCGCTCGCTCACGCTCGCGAGCATGATGTTCATGATCCCCACGCCGCCCACCAGCAGCGTGAACCCAACGATGATGCTCGCGACCAACGTGATCCCGTTGGCCATGACGTTGAACTGCTCGATCACGCTCTGGAGCATGCGGATCTGGAACGTGTCCTCGGCCTCGGGGTCCAGGTTCCGGTGCTTGCGCAGGATGAACCGGATGGACGCTTCCGCATCGGCCGCCTGCTCGGGGTCGGTCATCTGCAGCAGGAAGTTGGTCCACGTGTACGGGTTCATCATCTTGTGGGTCTCGAAGGGGATGAAGACCTCGCTCTGCGCGTCCCCCCCGTTGCCCATGAATTGCAGGTCCTTGGTCTCCACGAGCCCGACGATCAGGAACCGGCGCCCGCCGAGCTGCAGGTAGTCGCCCGTGGGGTCCGTGTCCAGTTTCATCTCGTCCACCGCGGCGGCGTTGACGAAACAGACCTGGCGGTTCTCCTCGATGTCGATGCGGCTGAACGGGCGACCGAAGATCATCTGGCGGTCTTCGATGTCGTGCCAGTCCGGCCAGATGCCCGAGACATCGACGCCGCGGACAAGCTTGCCGTCGTAGTTCGCGTCCATCCGCATCGAGCAGATCGGGCTGAGCTTCTCGATCGAGGGCGCCCGCTCGAGGATGATGTT
Source organism: Phycisphaeraceae bacterium (assembly GCA_021604785.1). Taxonomy (GTDB): domain Bacteria; phylum Planctomycetota; class Phycisphaerae; order Phycisphaerales; family UBA1924; genus BQJQ01. Next base: position 10,061 of record BQJQ01000035.1, on the reverse strand, counting down.
CGCCTCGTACGTCGTGAGCTTCACGTCCGACCAGCTCACCGTCGTCCGCATGTCCTCGGGGACGTAGCCCCACATGAACATCTTGCGGGCGCCGAAGGTCTCGAACTCCTTGAGCACGAACCCCTTCATGCCCGTGAGCCCGCCGATGGTGCCGATCACGACCGCGACGCCGATGATGATGCCAAACATCGTCAGGCTCGAGCGCACAAACCGCGAGAAGATCTGCCCGATCGCCAGGAACGCCGTCTGCACGCACAGGCGCAGGATGAAGACGAGCGGCGCGAAGAAGATGCGGAACGGGTTCATGCCTCTGCCCCCTCGACCGACGCGGTTTCGTCGCGTGCCGCCTCAAGCCGCGAGCCCTGGCCCGACGCCATCCGCTCGATCCAGTCCTGGTGCACGGGGTCGTCGTTGGTCGGGTAGTCGCTCATGACCTCGCCGTCGCGCAGGCGGACAATCCGCTCGGCGTGCCCGGCGACGTCCTCCTCGTGCGTCACGATCACGATCGTCTGCCCCGACGCGTGCAGCTCACGAAACAGGTCGATGATCTCGACCGTCGTCTTCGAGTCCAGGTTGCCCGTGGGCTCGTCGGCCAGCAGCAACGCCGGGTCGTTCACCAGCGCCCGCGCCACCGCGACGCGCTGGCGTTGCCCGCCCGAGAGCTGGTTGGGCTTGTGCCCCATCCGGTCGGCCAGCCCCACCATCTCCAGCGATCGCTTGGCCCGGCGCCGGGCGCTGAACAGGTGCTTCGCCGAGTACAGCATCGGGAGCATCACGTTCTTGAGCGCGCTGGCACGGGGCAGCAGCTCGAAGCTCTGGAAGATGAACCCGATCTCTTCGTTGCGGACCCGCGCGAGCCGACCCATGCCCATCTTGTGCGTCGGGCGCCCGTTGAGCACGTACGCGCCCTTGGTCGCCCCGTCGAGGCACCCGAGGATGTTCATCAGCGTGGACTTGCCCGAGCCCGACGCGCCCATGATCGCGACGAACTCGTTGCGCCGGATCGTCAGGTCCACGTCCCGCAGCGCGTGCACGCGTTCCTCGCCGATCTTGTAGACCTTGTGAAGCCCGCGGATCTCGATCGTCGCGGGGGCCGCGGCACCCGCCCGAGCGGGTGCGTCCGCCTGCGTCGGGATGGCCGTCGTCGCGCTCACCCGCCCGCGACCTCGTCCGCGTCTGCTGATTCCGAACCGGCGTCGTCCGCCGCTTCGCCTTCATCCGCGTCCGCGGTCGCCTCCTCGCCCTCGGCCGGCTCGGGCTCGGCGTCCTGATCCCGCACCGCCTGGCCGTGCCCGATCGACACGAGCACCCGGTAGGGCCCGGAGACCACCCGCTCGTCCGAGTCCAGCCCGCCCGTGATGACGGTGTGCGTCAGATCGCTGGGCCCGACCTCGACCGGGCGGGCCACCGTCTTGCCGTCGTTCATGACGTACACCACACGGGCGAACGCCTTCTCGGAGTCCACGAACGCGCTGTCTTTCTTCACCTCGTCGGGCAGCTCGTCCACGCGCCGGTCCAGCACGCTCTGCGAGGGCACGCGGACAACGTCGAAGAATTCCTCGACCGCGATGTCCACGCTCGCCGTCAGCCCCGAGTACAGCCGGTCGCCCTCTTCCGTGTCGAGCAGAATCTCGACCTGGAAGATGCCCGTGCCGTCCGACGCGACCTGGCGTTTGAGCCCGATCCGCTCGACGGTGCCCGTGAACTCCCGGTCCGGGTAGGCGTTGATGTAGACCGTCACCGACTGGCCCTCGGCGATCGGCGCGATGTTCGCCTCGTCCACCTGCGCCTTGACGAGCATCTCCGAGAGGTCCGCGATCTCCATCACGATCGACCCGGGGTTGTTGGTGGTGCCCACGATCACCGTCTCGCCCACTTCCGTGTTGAGCGCGGTCACGATCCCGTCCATCGGGCTGGTGATCGTGGTGTTGTCCAGGTCCTTCTGCGCCTCTTCGATCCGCGCGTCGGCGATCTCGATCGAGTGCTCGATCACCTGCTTGTTCGACTGCGCGCTCAGGTGCCCCGCTTCGGCCCCGTCCAGGTCCGCCTTGGTCACGTCGCCCGTTTCGTACAGCGCCGTCAGCCGCTCGAAGTTCAGGCGGGCGTTGATCAGGTTCGCCTCGGCACCCTTCAGCCGCGCCTCCTCGGACCGCAGCGACGCCTGCGCCGACGCGAGCAGCGCCGTCAGGTCCTGCGGGTCCAGACGCAGCACCACGTCCCCCTCCTTCACAAGGTCGCCCTCGCGGAACGGCACGGCCAGCACCTTCGCCGACACCTGGCTCGAGATCTCCACCATCGTCCGGGGTTCGATCGACCCCGGAGCACTCACCGTCCGGACCAGGTCACCCCGCTCGGCAGCCGTCAGCGCCACCTCGGTCCCCATCTCGACCTGCTGCCCCCGCAGCTTGGCACCCAAAGGCGACGCGATGACCGCCGCGATCCCGCCGCCACCAAGGACGACAAGCACCACCACGATCCCGATGATCCATTTCCACACGCGATGCACCCCCGAAGCCCGCCGGACAAACCGCCCGCGAGCCCTCAGCCGACTCCGATCTCGGCGGCATCCCCGCCCCGAAACCCTTCTCTGGGATCCGAGGCCCGGATCTTTCCCGGACGCCGCCCCATATCCCTGCTACCGCCCGCGATGGGCCCGGGTGCAGCCCCGTCTCTCAGAGCCGGTACGCCCAGCCCCGCCGGGCGTTACGCCAAACCCGGGATCCGGGCAATTCTCCGTCGACCGACGACGCCGATGGGTTCACACACCCAGCTTCTCGCCCAGGAACGCCGCGACGTCTTCCATTTTCATGCGTTCCTGCTGCCCGGTGTCCCGGTCGCGGACCGTGACGGTCCCGTCCGTCAGAGAATCGCCATCGATCGTGAAGCAATACGGCGTCCCCGCCTCGTCCATCCGCGCGTACCGCTTGCCGATCGACTGCTTCTCGTCGTACTCGATCGCCCCAAGATGCCCGAATTTCTGGCGAAGCTCCCCGTGCAGCTCGGCGGCCTTCTCGGGCATCCCGTCCTTCTTCACCAGCGGGAAGACCGCCGCCTTGATCGGCGCGATCCGCGGGTGGAACTTCATGAACTCGGGGCTCGGGCGGCTCTCATCGACCGTGTACGCCTCGCACAGGATCGCCAGCACCCCCCGGTCGAGCCCGCCCGAGGGCTCGATCACGTGCGGCAGATAGTGCTCGCCCTTGGGCTGCCCGTTCTTCGCCAATTCGCCCCGCGTCGAGTCGAAGTACTTGAGCTTCGCCCGCGCGTGCTTTTCGTGCTGAGCGAGGTCAAAGTCCGTCCGGTGCGCGATGCCCTCGAGCTCGCCGTAGCCCGGCGCGGTGAACGGGAACCGGTACTCGATGTCCGACGTCCCCGCCCCCTCCTTGGCGTAATGGGCCAGCTCGTCGCAGTCGTGCTCACGCAGGATCAGGTTCTCGCCCCGCAGCCCGAGGTCCTGCCACCACTGCATCCGCCAGTCGCGCCAGAAGACGTACCAGTCCTTCGCGTCATCAGGGTGGCAGAAGAACTCGATCTCCATCTGCTCGAACTCACGCGACCGGAACGTGAAGTTCCGCGGCGTGACCTCGTTGCGGAACGACTTGCCCGTCTGCGCAATCCCGAACGGCACCGACACGCGGGTGGTGTCCACGACGTTCTTGAAGTTGACGAAGATGCCCTGGGCCGTCTCGGGGCGGAGGTAGGCGACGTCGTCCTCGGACGCGGTGGCGCCGATGAACGTCTTGAACATCAGGTTGAACGCGCGGGGAGGGGTGAGAGATGCCGCCTTGCCCGTGAATGGCGACGGTATTTTTTCTATGTCCTTTGCGTACTCGTCCATCGTTACCTGATGGATCATCGCGACGTACTCAGCACCGTCAGAGCGCGTTGCGAGCGACATCAGGTTCTTGACGCCATTGGTTTCATGCTCTTGAAACCCATCAAATGTATATTTTTTGGTGCTTCTTTTGTCGCCCTGAAGTTGCGCTAGAGCTTCACCAAGTGTTGACGCAATAACCGTCAGTTCCGGATGCGCTTCGATTGTCATCCGCCCTGCGAGATGCTCCGCTAGGAGCTGCATGTTCTCTGCAACTGGCTTTGGCATAAGAGAGAAACCATACAGGTGATCAGCACGGAATCGCTTGCCATCGGGCGTGGACATATCCGTGACCATCGGGTCGTTGAACCCCGCGACGTGCCCGGACGCCTCCCACACCTTCGGGTTCTGGATGATGCACGTATCGACGGGCACGATGCTCACCGGCTTGCCGTCGGGCCCGAGCTTGCCGTTGCACCCGCGCATGACGACGTCGGTCCACCACGCGTCTCGCAGGTTCTTCTTGAGCTGGGCGCCCATGGGCCCGTAATCCCAGAAGCCGTTGATGCCGCCGTAGATCTCGCTGGCGGGATACACAAACCCACGCCGCTTGCACAGCGACATGATGTCGTCCATCGATTTCGTGTTCGGGGGGGTGGCGGGCGAGTCGGTCGTCATGGCAAGGCTCCTCCCCCTCTGGGGGCCCCGGTGGCGTGCGGGGGGAGCGATGCTAGGGGCGGGGGATGCCCGGGCCCCCGCATCGAAGGAGCCCCGACCGTGAGGGAGGGGGGTGCGACAGCAGACGCAAAGGGGCCCGCTCCCTGACGGTCAGGGCTAGTTGCCCGTCACCTGCGCCCACAGGTCGCGCATCTTCACCCGGTCGAGCTCCGCCTGAATCTGCTCTTCGACCTCGCCGAACTCGAGCGTCGCCGGCGCCGCCGCCAGCTCGATCTCCCCCGCGTCGTCCGCAAGCTTCACCAGCCCCAGCGACCCGTTCCCCGTCACGCTCACCACCCACCGCCCGTCAGCGAGCGAGCGGTAGACCGCCTTGCCGACCTCGGCGCCGGACAAGTCCCAGTCGATCGCCGCGAGCCTCGGGTCGATCACCGTCGCCTCGCTCGGCGCGGTCCGGTCGTCGAACACCCGCCGGATCCAGACCCGCCCGTCGAGCACGGCGTAGTCCAGATAGATCTCCCGCGACGCGTCGTACGGCGTCTCGATCTCCGTCAGCACACCCTCGGCCGTGCGCACGCGGACCGTCACCCGCCCCTCATCCACGATCAGCTCGGTCACCGCCGTCTTGCGCACGGCATCGTTGTAGAGCCCGCGGAGCTCCTCGTACTGATTGGCGATGTCGCGCAGGCGATCGCGGTAGATCTCCCGCTCAGCCGACGTGCGGGCCATCTGCACGCCGTAGAGCAGCGCCACCCCCGCCGCGGCGACCACCGCCAGCGACGGCACCACACGCCCGAGCACAATCTTCGTCGTTGAGGCCATCCCATCCTCCATCGGGCACCCGCCCGCCCGGGCTGCACCGGTACGCTGGGGGCATGATCCGCGTTCTCATCTGTGCCGGAATCCTGCTGATCGCCTCCGGGTGCGCGGGGTCCGAGCGTTCGTCGGCCACCCCGGTCGCGCCCGCCCCCCGCGTCCGCGTCCTGGGCGTCGCCCAGGACGGCGGCGTCCCCCACGCCGGGTGCTCGTGCGACACCTGCCTCGCCGCCCTCGTCGACCCAGCTCGCCGATTCCACGTCGCGTCGCTCGCGATCATCCTCCCGCCCGACGCCAACGAGCGCAAAATGGGCGTCTTCCTCATCGACGCGACGCCCGACGTCACCGAGCAACTCCACATGCTCCGCGACGTCCGCGACGCGCCCGACGGCCGCACCGACCGCGCGCCCGTGGACGGCGTCTTCCTCACCCACGCCCACATCGGCCACTACACCGGGCTCATGCACTTCGGCTTCGAGGTCATGCACGCCCAGCGCACGCCCGTCTGGTGCACCGAGCGCATGGGCGAGTTCCTCCGCACCAACGCCCCGTGGTCGCAGCTGGTGGACAAGGACGAGATCCGGCTCCCCACGCTCACGATCGACGACCCCCTCCCCCTCGGCTCGGGCGTCACAATCACGCCCGTCGAGGTCCCCCACCGCAACGAGTTCGCCGACACCGTCGGGTACGTCATCGCCGGGCCCGCGCGCACGATCCTCTACATCCCCGACACCGAGCCGTGGGACCGCTGGCCCGAGGGCATGCTCAAGCTCGAGCACCTGCTGCGGATCCACAGCGTCGATGTCGCCCTGCTCGACGCGACCTTCTACTCGCTCGACGAGCTCCCCAACCGACACGCCGCCTCGATCGGGCACCCGCTGATCGTCTCGACGATGGACCGGCTGCAAGAGCGCTCCGACGCCGGACTTGATGTGCGGTTCATCCACTTGAACCACACGAACCCGGCGCTGGACCCGGGCTCAGACGCGCAGCGCGAGATCGAACGCCGCGGGTTCACCGTCGCGCGCGAGGGCGCGGAGATCGGGCTGTGATTCAGTCCCTATACCTTCGCACGCACACCGTGTCGTTCTGCCCGCCAAACCCGAACGAGTTCGACAGGCACACGTCCACGCCGCCCGCGGGGTTCAGGTCGCGCGCGGTGCCCGGCACGTAATCCAGATCGCACACCGGGTCCGGGTTCTCAAGGTTCCGCGTCGGCGGCACCCACCCCGTCTCGATCGCCTTGACGCACGTGATCAGCTCGACCGCGCCCGCCGCCTGGATCAGGTGCCCGAGCATGCTCTTGATCGAGCTGAACGGGACCTTGGGGGCGTGCTCGCCAAACACAGCCTTGACCGCGGCGGTCTCGGTCTTGTCGTTCTCCTGCGTGCCCGTGCCGTGCGCGTTGATGTAGTGCACGAATGGGCGCCCGTTCGCGTCGGTCGCGGACGGATCGATCCCCGCTTCGCCCAGCGCCTGGCGCATCGCGCCCGCGGCCCCCTTGCCCTCGGGGTGGATGTCCGTGATGCGGTACGCGTCGGCCGTCGAGCCGTACCCCGCGACCTCGGCGAGGATCGTCGCCCCGCGGGCGCGCGCATGGTCGAGGTCCTCAAGCACCAGGATCCCCGCGCCCTCGCCCATCACGAACCCGTCGCGGGCCGCGTCGAACGGGCGCGACGCGTTCTGCGGATCGTCGCGCCGGGTGCTCATCGCCGTCAGGCGGATGAACCCGGACATCCCGAACGGGTGGATCATGGTGTGCGCGCCGCCGGCGAGCATGACGTCCGCGTCGCCCCTTTTGATGATCTCGGCGGCCTCGCCCGTCGCCTGCGCGCTGGCCGCGCACGCCGTCATGCAGTTGAACGCGGGCCCGCTGGCCCCGAACGCCTCGGCAAGGTGCGTCACGGTGAGATGAGGCTCCTGCTCGAGTTCGAGCAGCGCATTCATGCCCTCGTGGGCTCGCTTCGCCCACTTCACCGAGTCCACCGACCGCGACTCGGCGTCCCACCCCGCGACGTGCGTCGCCATGAAGTGGTCGTAGTCGAGGGTCCCCTCGCCCGCGCCCAGGTAGACGCCGCAGCGCGCCGGGTCGGGCGCCCGCTGCCCGGCGAACCCGGCCTGCGTCACCGCGTTCATCGCCGCGGCGAGCGCGTACTTGGTGCTGATCCCTGCCTCGGCGTGGTCGTCGGCCCGATCGCCAAGGTGCGCGCGCAGGTCGAAGTCCTTCACCTCCGCCGCAAAATTGGTCGAGAACGTGGACGCGTCGAACCGCTCGATCGGGCCGATGCCCGTCTCGCCCGCGAGCAGGCGATTCCACACCCCGTCCAGGTCCGTGCCCAGCGGCGTCACCCACCCCATGCCCGTGATCACGACGCGTCGCTCGGTCATGTCAGTCCTCGTCGTCGTGGTGGATGCTCAGCTTGTCCGGGTTCAGGACCCGCACCAGCCCGTCCTTGAGCCGCCGCTCGCCGAAGTTAATGATGTTGCCCAGCTCAATGTCCGCCGCCCGCAGCTGCGCGCGCAGCTCGGCGCGCGGCTGCGTTCCGATCTCTCGGTGCTCGGCCATCAGCTTGACGATGAACTTCCCGTCCACGAACAAGTCCGCCACGATCTCGCCGACCTTCGCGTCGTCGTAGACGACATCGAACGCCTTGTCGACCTCGCACGTGACCCCTTCCTTCTTAACCTCGTGAACCACTGCGTGCAGATACACGTCACGCCCGTACCCCGGGCCCAGCGCCTTGTGCACCTCGATGCACGCGCCGATGACCTTGCCGCTGACGTTGGTCACGTCCGGGTCAAGCTCGGAAAGGGGAACGCCGCGCCGCGGCCCGCGTTGGTGCTCGGTCTGCATCGGAAGGCTCCTCGTAGAACAGGTCCGCCCGCGGGGGCGATCCGGATCCGCGCGGTTTGGGCGTCGGTCCGGGTGGATTCTTGGCACCGGTCACCCGGGTCGTTTGAGCACCGCCGCGGCGTTCTGGCCGCCCATCGCCGTCGTGCACACAAGCACGCACCCCAGCGACGCGTCGCGGGCGTCGGACGCCCCGGCATCGAGCCCGCCGCCCGGCGTGCCCGTGTGCACGCGGGCCGGGAGAGTCTGATGGTGCACCGCCAGCGCCGCCGCGGCCGCCTGCAGCCCGCCCTGGCCCGCCATCGAATCGCCCAACACGGGCGCCAGCGAGACAATCGGGATCTCCGCGAGCCGATCGCCGAAGACCGCTCGGAACGCGCCCGCCTCGTGCGCATCCGGGCCGGCCAGCCCGATGCCCGTAGGGAAGATCGCGTCGATGTCGCCCGGCCCGACGCCCGCGTCGCGCAACGCCGAGGCGATCGCCAACTCGAGCCCGGTCTCGGCCTTCCGGTCCGACTGCGACGCGCCGAACCCGGCGACCTCCGCGTACACGCGCGCGCCGCGTGCCTTCGCATGCCCCAGCTCTTCGAGGATCACGATCCCCCCGCCCTCGGCGAGCACTGTGCCCCCCGCGTCCGGGTCATAAGGCTTGACGACCTGGGCCCCGTCGGTCGCGTCGTGCGTGTGCGCGAGCCGCCCGAGCAGTTCGAGGCGCATCAGCCCCATCAGGTTCAGCTTGCTCTCGGCCCCGCCCACGAACGACACGTCCGCGTCGTTGCGCTCAATCACGCGCGCCCCCTCGCCAAGGCACAACAGCCCCGACGACTCGGCCGCGAGGATCGTGTTCGACGGGCCCTCGGTGCCGTGGATGATCGTCACGTGGCACGCGAGCATGTTGGGCAGGTACTTGAGCATCCACAAGGGGGGCAGGTTGTTCATCCCGCTCTCGCCGCCCTCGGCGGTGCCCCACTTGTTCACGTCCCACACGCCCTCGTCGTCGAGCGACGTGACCAGCGCCCGCGTCAGCTCGTCCGCCTCGGCTGCGATGAGCCCGGCGCCGATCTGGCACCCTGTCCGCTCGGGCGTGATGGCGAACCCCTCGTCGCCATCGTCCGAGCCGCGGGTGACGAGCCCGGCGTCGTCCGCCGCGAGCTTCGCCGCCACCACCGCCAGCTCGGTGTCGCGGGCCATCACCTTGGTCGCTTTGCGGTAGCTCTTGGGGACCGAATCGCGGACCGAGACGTCCGTCACCGCGCCCGCGAGGCGCGACGCGAACCCCGCCGGGTCGAAGACCTCCACGGGCCCGAGCCCCGAGCGCCCCTCGAGCAGCGACGCCCAGAACGCGTCCACGCCCGAGCCAATGCACGAGACCGGCCCAAGCCCGGTGATACACACGCGTCGATCCATCGGGGGCAAGTGTAGAGCCGCCGGGGCGGGTCGCCCGATTCCACCCTCTGTGAGCGCCCGCCGCCCGAGCATGGTCACCCTGCGCCCCGGCCCGATCGCCGGGTGGCTGTTCACGCTCTCGGGGGCGGCCTTGCTCATCTGCGCCGTGTTGATCCCTACCGCGGACGACCTGGACGGCGCCCGCTGGCAGCTCAAGCGGACCCTCGCCCTCGAAACCCACGCACTGGACCGGATCCAACGCCACGAGCGCTACCTCGCGGCCCTCGACGAGCAGGACGCCGGGCTCACGATCGCCCTGGCCGGGGCCCAGCTCAACCTCATCCCCGCGGGCAACGGGGCCCTCATCGCCCCCGGGCGACCGGCGGACCTGGACCTGTTCGCGTCGATCGAGCCCCCCCCACCGGCGGACCCACCCCGGATCCGGGCGGGTTCTATCCTGGAATACCTGACGACCGACCCGAGCATCCGCCTCTGGGTGATCGCGGGAAGCGCGGTGGT
>BQJQ01000034.1 GCA_021604785.1 Phycisphaeraceae bacterium | reverse complement strand
CGCTCGGTCAACCGCTGCTCGACCCACGAGTGCACGTCCTCAGCCCCCGAATCAACCGGCGCCGCCATCCCCTCGACGTCATCGGCGAGCTTCCCGAGCGCCGCCGTCAGCGCCTTCACCTCGTCGGCCGTCAGCACCCCGGCCTTGCCGATCGCCCGCGCCCACGCGACCGACCCCGCGATGTCCTGGCGCACCAGCCGCCAGTCCACCCCGATCGAGTCGTTGATCGCGCGGAACAGCGCGTCGGGCCCCTCCGCAAAGCGCCCGCCCCACATCGCACCGGGTTTCGTAGATGTCTCGCTCACAGGTTCCCTCACTGCAAAATGCTCACGGCTCACCACTCCCTCACACCGCGTTCCCTTCCTTCATGAACGGCTTGTCCGCCCCGCTCTCAGCTGCCGCGTGCACCGGCCCCGTCCGCGGCCCCACCACCGGCGGCACGCCCGGCGCGTCCTCCCAAGACTTCTTCTTCTCGATCAACGCCAACCCGTTGAGCGCCGCGACCCGCTCAGGCAAACTCATCAACCGGATGAACCCCTCGGCGTGCTGCTGGTTGTACACCTCGTCCGCGCCAAACGTCGCGAAGTCCTCCGAGTACAGGCTCAACGGGCTCTTGCGTTTGGTCGCAACCGCCGTTCCCTTGTACAGACGCACCACGACCTCGCCCGTCAGCCGGTCCGCGATCCGTTCGGCCGCCGCGCTCAACGCGTCGCGCACCATCGCAAACCAGCGCCCGTCGTACACCACCCGCGCGAACCGCACGCCGAGCTCCTCGCGGTACGCCCGCGTCTCCCGGTCGAGCACCAGCTCCTCGAGCGACTTGAGCGCCTCGACGATGATCGTCCCCCCGGGCGTCTCGTACAGCCCCCGGCTCTTCATCCCCACGCACCGGTTCTCCACGATGTCCACACGACCCACGCCGTTCGCCCCACCCACCGCGTTGAGCTTTTCGAGCAGCGTGACCCCGTCGATCTCCGTGCCGTTGAGGTGTGTCGCCCGCCCGCGCTCGAACGTCAGGTGCACGTCCGTCGGCGCATCGGGAGCCTCGGTCGGGCTCACCGTGAGCATCCACGCGTCCTCCGGCGGCTCGTTCCACGGGTCCTCGATCAACCCGCCCTCGTGACTGATATGCCACAGGTTCCGGTCCCGCGAGTAGATCTTCTCCTTCGTGCTCGTCACCGGCACGCCCTTGGATTCGCAGTACGCGATCAGCTGCTCACGACTCCGCAGATCCCACGAACGCCACGGCGCGATCACCTCCAGATCCGGCGCCAGCGCGCTGAACGCGCTCTCGAACCGCACCTGATCGTTCCCCTTGCCCGTGCACCCGTGCGCCAGCGCCTCCGCCCCGACCTTGCGCGCCACCTCGACCTGCGCCTTCGCGATCACCGGTCGCGCCATCGACGTGCCCAGCAAATACCGCCCCTCGTACACCGCCCCCGTGATCAGCGTGGGCCAGACGTAGTCCTCGACAAACTCCTTGCGCAGATCGAGCACCACGCACTCCGACGCCCCGCTCGCCTCGGCCTTCGCCTCCACGCCCTCGAGCTCGCCCGCGCCCTGCCCGACGTCCGCGACAACGCACACCACCTCGTAGTCCCCGTGCTCCTTCAACCACGGCACGATCGCCGAAGTGTCCAACCCGCCCGAGTACGCCAGCACAACCTTCTTGCTCATCGCTCGCTCCGGATCTCAGAAGCATTGAGCACTCAGCATCCAGGCCTGAGTTCCTCACTGCTCACTGCTGATTGCTCACTGCTTCCCAAACACCTTCAACATCAGCGCGTTCTGCGCCCACATGCGGTTATCCGCCTGCTCATACACGAGCGACTGCGCCGAATCGATGACATCATCCGTCACCTCTTCCCCCCGGTGCGCCGGCAGACAGTGCATGAACGCCGCGGGCTCTTCCAGCCCCTCCGACGCGATCGCCATGATGTCCGCGTCCACCTGCAGATGTGTGAACTCCCCGCCGCGCAGGCCCGTCTGGTGCTCCTGCCCCATCGAGACCCATGTATCCGTATAGACAGCGTGGTGCCCCTTGATGTCGTCGATCGAGCGCGAGATCGTGATCGTCGCCCCGGTCTCATGCGCCGCAGCAGTCGCAGACTTCACCACCCCGAATCGCGGCTCAAACCCCTTGGGCGTCACCGCCGTGAAGCTCACGCCCAGCTTGGCGCACGCCAGCATTAGCGAGTGGCACACGTTGTTGCCATCGCCCACGTACGCGACCTTGAGCCCATCCAGGCTCCCGTATCGCTCGATCAACGTCTGCAAATCCGCCAGCGTCTGGCACGGATGCTCCAGATCGCTCAACGCATTGACCACGGGGATCGCCGCGTGCGCACTCAATTCCTCAAGCACAGCGTGCTTAAACACCCGCGCCACAATCGCATCGGTCCAACGCTCCAGGTTCTTCGCGTAGTCCTTGACCGCCTCGCGCGCGCCAAGCCGCGCGCTCGCGTGGTCGAGATACACCACGTGCGCACCCAGCTTGGTCAAACCAATGTCAAAGCTCATCCGCGTCCGGAGGCTCGGTTTCTCGAAGAGCATCGTCACGCTCAGCCCCGCCAGCGCCCCCGCGTACGCCCCGCCGAGGACGCACCCGTCCGTTTTCACACTCGCCGCTAGAGTCAGAATCTCCCGGATCTGATCGCCCGTGAGGTCATCAATCGCGAGCAGCCCGCCCGCGAACGCGCCCCCCCGGGGTGCCATCTTGAGCTCGGTCGTCGCGCTCTGGTTCATCATCGCCGTCATGGTGTCGCCTTGCTCGGGCGTTGCGTCCTCAAGGCCGCGTCGCTCGCCCGTAGAAATGTCGTGTGTGAGGAGTGAAGAGTCCGGTGCGTGCGTCGGAGCGGCTTACCCCGCCGCCCCGATCGGCCTTCGCCTACGGACACGCGTGCCCGTGCCCTCGGCCCCGCCGATCAACGCCGCGGCGTCGTGCCACGACCCGATCACCACCTCCGCGCCGCACGCCTCGCCAGCGCCCAGCGCCGCCCGCGCCTTGGGGCACATGCCCCCCGCGATCACGCCCGACGCGATCAGCCCGTCCACCCGCGCCGCGTCCAGCTCATCGATCGTGTTCCCGTCCGCGTCGAGCACGCCCGCGACATCCGTCAACAGCACCAGCCGGTCCGCGCTCGCCGCCGCAGCCACGCCCGCCGCCGCATCGTCCGCGTTCACGTTCAACTCGCCCCCGTCCGCGTCCGCGCCGATCGAGTGCACCACGGGCACGATCCCCGCCCCGTGCAGCGCCGCGATCACGCGACCGTCCCCGCCCGCGACGCGACCCACGCGCCCGAGCCCCGCGATCGGCTCGCACGCGCACAGCCCGGCGTCAGAAACGCCGATGCCCACCGCGTCCACGCCCGCCGCGCTGAGTACACCGACCAGCCGCCGGTTCACCTCGCCCGCGAGCACGCCCGTGACCACGCCGATGTGCTCGTCGGGCGTCACCCGCAGCCCGTCGCGCCGCTCGGACACCAGCCCCAGCTGCGCCAACCGCCGATCCACCGCCACGCCCCCGCCGTGCACCACGACCAGCCGCGCCTGTTCCGCCGCCGACGCGAGCGCCGACCACAGCCCGGCGCACGCGCCGGGGTCATCCACCGGACGCCCGCTCACCTTGACGACAACAAGCGTGCTCACGCCCCCACCCCCGCCGCGGTGCGCACGCCGCCGGGCAGCAGCCCCGCCGTCTCGTCAATCCCCACCGCGATGTTCGCGCACTGCACCGCCTGCCCGCTCGCGCCCTTCACCAGGTTGTCGATCGCCGCGAAGACCACGGCGTGCGCCCGCTCCTCGTCCACGTGCCACGCCACATCAATAAAGTTCGTCCCGCGCACGCCCGCCACGCTCGGCCACACGCCCTCGGGCATCACCCGCACGAACGGCTCGCCCGCGAACGCGCGCCCGAACGCGGCACCCACGTCCGCCCCCTCCCATTCGGGCGACAGCTCGACGTGCATCGTCCCCAAGATCCCCCGGTCGTACGCGCCCAGCTGCGGCTGAAACACCACGGGCCCCACGTTCATCTCGATCTCGGGCGCGTGCCGGTGCGACCCCACGCCGTAGGGCCGCGCGCTCACCGCGCCCAGGTTCATCGACGCCCCGCGCCCCGCGCCGGACACGCCGCTCACCGCGTCCACGATCGGGCGCGTGCCCGCGCGGAACGCCCCCGCCTCCGCCAGCACGCCCAGCGGGATGCTCGCCGCCGTCACGTAGCACCCCGCGCACGCCACGAGCGATGCCCCCGCGAGGGTGCCCCGCGTGCGCTCCGGCAAGCCGTAGACCGCCTCGTCCACCAGCGCCGCGTCGCGCGCAAACCCATAGTGCGCCGCATGTAGCGCCCCGTCGCGCAGGCGGAAAGCACCCGAAAGGTCGACCACCGTCACGCCCGCGTTCACCAGCGGGCCCGCCAGCTCCGCGCTCACGCCGTGCGGCGTCGCCAGGAACACCACCCGCGCCCCGCTCGCCAAAATCTCGCCGACTGACGCCGCCTCGATGTTCAGATCCACCACGCCGCGCAGCCGCGGCTCGACATCAGCGATCGCGCGCACGCCGTCGCCGCCGCCCGAGCCGAACAGCGCCACAGTCTCGAACACCGGATGCCCCGCGAGAATCCACGCGAGCTCGCACCCCGTGAACCCGCCCGCGCCGACGATCGCGACTGGGATCGTGCCGGATGACCCACTCACGGCGTCACCTCCAGCCCCGCCATCTCGCGCATCATCACCGCAAGCGCCCGAAGGTCCGCTTCGGTCTTGGGCGCCAAAAACATCGTGTCGTCGCCGGCGATCGTCCCCGCGAGTCCCTCCGGCGGCGTCCGGTCCAGCTCCAGCGCCACCACCTGCGCATGCCCCGGGCCCGTGCGCATCACGATCAGCCCGAGCGCCTCGTCCATGCCGACCACGTACTGACGGATCACCCGCTCGAGCGCCCCGGTCGCCGCCAGCCCGCGCAAGCGCCGGCGCATCGGCTCCATGGGCAAGCGATACCCCTCGGGGCCCTTCACGACACCGAGCTCGCGCAGATCGCGCGACAGCGTCGCCTGCGTCGCGCGCACGCCCCGCCCGAGCAACAACTCCCCGAGCCGGTCCTGGCTCGAGACCGGTCCCTCGGCGAGGATTTCCCGGATCAGGGCTTGTCGCTTGAGTGGCGTGGGCATCGCATGATTATCCATTTACCGAATGAATAGTCAAGTGACACCATAATATTCACTACGAGGCTGTTTCGGTGCATATTTTAGTGTTTTGATAGCTATGCCAATCGCGAACACTCTCAGTCGCCACGCTCGCGGACTTCCGCGGCGATCAGGGCCGCCATCGCGTGCACCGGCACGCGATACGGCCCGTCCTTGGCCGACTCGGGCAAGCGGACCGTCCGCCCGCTGGGCAGCGTCACCCGCAGATCGTCCATCTTCCACCCGGGCAGGGTCGTCAGGGCGGGCTCGTGCCCCTCGGCAGCGATATCCGCCGCCAGCGAGATCCACGCGCCCGGGGTGCTCTGCTCGTCCTCGGGAATCAGCTTCCGCCGGGCGTCGCCGTCCACGATCCGCATCACCGGCCCACACAGCCCGGACGCGGGGATGTTCCCCGAATGCCCCTGGCGACGCCACCCGTACTCCCACGTCGCGATCGGCAGGCACAGGTCGTTCGGCCACGGGCGCCCCTTCTGGATCCGTGCCTCCACCCCCGCGAACCGCCCGGGCTGCTTCTGCTTCTGTGTGTGCGCCCACTGCACGAACCGCGCGTTCGGATGGTCCTCATCTTTCGAGACCGCGTTATCAAACACAACACTGACGTAATCCAGCTCGATCAGCGGATCCACGGACTCGTGCCAGCGGGCCATCAACGCGTCGAGCCCCGCACGCTCGAAGTACCGCCGGTCTTCCCAGCCCCACGAACCCACGTACACGATCACCTCGACGTCCGGGTGCTTCGCGTGCAAGCGGCGCATCGCGCTGTAGAAGCCATCGGCGATGTACATGTTCCCCGTCCGACGCAGGTCGTGCACATGGTCCATGCTCATGTGCCACTTGTCGAGTGATTTATCCTCTCGCCCGGTCCGGCGCAGGTTTACCTCGTAGGGCGACTGCCCGGTTGTCTTGCCGAACGGGAGGTGAAAAAAGACACGCCGGTACCCGAAATCCTCGATCGCCTCGAAAACGTGCGTATCCACGAACCGGTCCCACCCGCCGCGGCGGTGCAGCCCATAGCTCATGTGGTGCGGGTTGTCCTCGCTCCACCGGGCCGAGGCGCACGGGAAGAACGCGATCATCCGCGCCTCAAGCTGCGCGGCCAGCTCGTCGGCCGATCCCACGGTCGTGTCCGTGGTCGTTCCCGCGCCGGGGTACGCGCCCCCGACGCGCCCCGCGCGGACCCAGACGTCATTGCACCCGCCCAGAGCGAGAAACGCGGCCAATACGAGCACGGTTCTGATCAGCATGGGGTCGCCTTTCGTGTCCTCGGTGCAGCGAGCGTCACACGCCCGCCCGCGAGCCACAGGATACCCCGCGACCGCACGCCCACCCCCGCGTACCCTTGCGGATGCCCACACGCGAGGTGAATTTCGACGGCCTGATCGGGCCCACGCACAACTACGCCGGGCTCTCCCCGGGCAATGTCCCCAGCCTCGCCAACGCCGGCGCCGCCTCGCGCCCGCGTGACGCCGCCCTGCAGGGGCTCGCCAAGATGCGCAAAGTCCGCGACCTGGGCATCCCCCAGGGCGTGCTGCCCCCGCAGCAGCGCCCGAACCTCGCGATGCTCCGCTCGCTCGGGTTCACCGGCGACGACGCGCAGGTGCTCGAGCGCACCGCCGAGCTCTCGCCGACCCTGCTCGCCGCGGCCTGGAGCGCTTCGAGCATGTGGGCCGCCAACGCCGCGACGGTCTCCTCGTCCACGCACACCGCCGACGGACGCGTCCACATGACCCCCGCGAACTTGATGTCGCACTACCACCGCATGATCGAGGCGCCGACCACGACGCGGATCCTGCGGGCGATCTTCGCGGACGAATCGCACTTCGCGATCCACGACGCGCTCCCCTGCCACACGCTCTTCGCCGACGAGGGGGCCGCGAACCACGTCCGCTTTGCGCCCACGCACGCCGAGGCGGGCGTCGAGCTGTTCGTCTTCGGGTTCGACCCGCCCCGCCCGACGCCCATGGCGCCCAAGAAGTACAAGTCCCGCCAGTCGCGGGGGGCGTGCGAGACGATCGTCCGAAAGCACGACCTCGACCGCGCCCGCGTCGTCATCGCCCGCCAGCACCACGAGGCGATCGACGCCGGCGTCTTCCACAACGACGTCATCTCGACGGGCAACGAGAACGTCTTCCTCTACCACGAGCTGGCGCTCGCCGACACCGCCGGCGTGCTCGACCAGCTCCGCCAAGCTCTCGACCCGACGCCGCTGATCGACATTCCCGCCACCCTCCGCGATTTCTCCCTCGAAGACGCCGTCGCGAGCTACGTGTTCAACTCCCAAGTCCTCACGCTGCCCGACGGCACCATGATGATCCTCGCGCCGACCGAGTCGGAAAACACGCCCCGCGTTGCCGCCTGGCTCGCCCGCATCACTGCCGACGACGCGAACCCGATCGCCCGGGTCGAGTACATCGACGTCCGCGAGTCCATGCGCAACGGCGGCGGGCCGGCCTGCCTCCGCCTCCGCGTGCCGCTGACCGAGGCCCAGCTCACCGCCGTCACCCCAGGGGCGATGCTCACGCCAGAGCGCGACGACGCCCTGCAGGCGTGGGTCGAGCGGCGCTACCCCGAAGAAATCCGCCCGGACGACCTCGCCGACCACCGGCTCGCGCGCCAGTGCCTCGACGGGCTCGACGAGCTCACACGCATCCTCGAGCTCGGCGACATCTACGACTTCCAGCTCGCCTGAGCCCCCGAACGGCGCAACGTCCTCCCCTATATCAAGGGTGTCCCGGCCCGCGCCGGCTAGACCGCATCGCTTCACGCGCTTAAGCCGCGCCCCGACGGGGCCGAAAACCATCCCGTGCGCCCCGCCCCGTGTCGGCACCGGCGCTATTCTGTCGGCCAACCGGCCAGAACGGAGCGCGGATGTCTATGGCAGTCCACGGTGTCCACATCCCAACCGCGACCGAAGAGCTCAAGCCCGACACGGGCGAGCGCCTGACCCGCCCGTTCGCACGCTTCGCGGCGCTCTCGAGCTCCGGCGGGCTCGTGCTGCTCGCGTGCACCATCGCCGCGCTCATCTGGGCCAACGCGTCCGACGAAGCCGCCCACAGCTACCACCACCTCTTTCACGAGGTCATGCTCGCGATCGGCATCACCGATGGCGTCGGGTTCACGAAGAACCTGCACTGGTGGATCAACGACGGGCTCATGGCGGTCTTCTTCCTGCTCGTCGGGCTCGAGATCAAACGTGAGCTGCTCGTGGGCGAGCTCGCGAGCATCAAGAAAGCGTCACTCCCCATCGTCGCCGCGATCGGAGGCATGGTCGCCCCCGCGCTCATCTACGCCGCCTTCAACTTTGGCAATGAGTCCATCCACGGGTGGGGCATCCCCATGGCCACCGACATCGCCTTCGCGCTGGGCATCCTCGCCCTGCTGGGCCCGCGCGTGCCCACGTCGCTCAAGGTCTTCCTCACGAGCCTCGCGATCGCCGACGACCTCGGCGCGCTGCTCGTCATCGCGATCTTCTACACCGAGAACCTGCAGACCGTCTATCTCATGTACTCCGGCGCCGTCATGGCGCTGCTGTTCGCGCTGAACCTCATGGGCTTCCGCCGGGCGATCTGGTACCTGATCCCGGGCGTCGTCCTCTGGTACTTCATCTACTCCTCGGGCGTCCACGCCACGATCGCCGGCGTGCTGCTCGCCGCGACCATCCCCGTCGCCAGCCGCGTCGATTCGCGCCGCTATCTCTCCTACTCCCGCGCCGCCCTCGACGCGTTCGAGGAGCACTCCGTCCCCGGGCGCGACGTCAAGACAAACTCGGACCAGCGGGCCGCGGTCTACGCGATCGAGAAGAACAACAAGTTCCTCATGCCCCTCCTGCACCGCATGGAGGGCGGCATCCACCCCTGGGCCGCGTTCTTCATCATCCCGATCTTCGCGCTCGCCAACGCCGGCGTGCACGTCCACGGCGGGATCGGCCAGGCCGCCTCGGGCCCCATCTCGATGGGCATCATCCTGGGCCTCTTCGTCGGCAAGCCCGTCGGCATCATCGTCTCGTGCTACATCGCGACCAAGCTCAAGATCGCCTCGCTGCCCACGGGCGTGAGCTGGCGCCACATCCTCGGCGTCGGGTTCCTCGCAGGCATCGGCTTCACCATGGCGCTGTTCATCGCGAACCTCGCGTTCGCGAACAACGACGACAACCTCGAGCACGCCAAGGTCGGCATCCTGCTCGCCTCGTTCCTCAGCTCCATCGTCGGCCTGGGCATCCTGCTCACCTGCAAGCCCAAGCCCGAGCCCGAGCCCGACGAGCTGGGCCCCGAGATCGACTCCCACTGACCCCCGCAACGCCCCCCGCGTGCCACGGCCGGCATGCGTGCGCCCCCTCCACGGAAGGACCGCCATGAACTGCCCCCGCTGCACCAACCCGATGAGCCAGATCACCGCCGCCGGCGCCATCATCGACGCCTGCCACCTCGGCTGCGGCGGGCTCTGGTTCGACCAGAACGAGGTCAAACGCTTCGACGAAGCCGTCGAGGACGCGTCCGACCTGCTCAGCGTCGAGACCGACCCGAACACCACTATCGACCTCAACGACCGCGTCACCTGCCCGGCCTGCGCTGACCAGGTCATGATGCGTCACTTCTTCACGACCAACCACGAGGTCGAGGTCGACGAGTGCCCGTCGTGCGCCGGGTTCTGGCTCGACGCGGGCGAGCTCGCCCGCGTCCGCGCGCTCTTCGACACGGCCGACGAATCCAACACCGCCGCCCGCGAGCACTTCCGCGCCGAGTTCGGCGCGCAGCTCGACACGATCGCCGCCGAGGGCGCTGAGAGCGCCGCCCGCGCCGATCGCTTCCGCTCGCTCTTCAGCTTCATCTGCCCGTCGAACTACTTCGGCAAGGCGGCGTGACGAGCAATCAGGTGTGAGCAATCAGCAGTCAGGCCCGGCAACAAGCCTCACCTGACTGCTCACTGCTGAGTGCTCTCGCCTCAGCTCCCGTCCCCGCCCGTCCGACGCACCATCTGCGCATCCTCAAGCAGGTACAGCCCGAGCAGCCACCCGCTCACGATGTACGGGTCCGTCTTGAACGTCCCCTCGATCGATCCGAACCCGGGCGCCCCGCGTGACGTGTCGAGCGACTCGGTCAGCCGCACCTCCACCGCGTCATACGGCGTCGGCGGCACACCGATACAGCACCCGTCCCACTGGTTCTGCATCACCAGCAGCTCGTCCGAGCCCGTCCCGGTCATCGGCAGCAGCAGGTAACCCGTCAGGCGCACCCGCTTGCCCTCGAACACCTCCGCCCACGCGGGCATCTCCGTCTTGTTCTTGCGAGGCTCGTAGATCCGCATCGCCGACGTCAGCACGCCCCAATCGACAACGTACGGCTTCTCCTTCGTGCCCTTGCCGAGCACCTTGATCCGCCCCTCGATCAGCAGCGACCCATCCTCAAGCGTCTCGTACGTGCCCGCCGCCGAGTCGGTCGCGGCTTCGCCAGCTTCGCCGCCCGCGCCCTCGGGCTGGGCGACGCCCATCCCCGCCGAAGCGGTCAGCAGCATCCCGAGCCCCACGATTTTCCAATAGCTCTGCATCGCTCTCGCTCCTGATCGGCTGGGGAGTTGTACGTCCGAACCCCGCCGCAGGACGCACCAATCGGCCCGCGAACAGGCCTTGGGCGGCCTCAGAAGGGCTAACTCACCCCAACGGCCTGAGATTCCGCACCACGCTCGTCCGGTACCCCGCGACCGCGGGCACCAACCCCGCCAGCACCGCCAGCACCACCGTCGCCCCGATCACGGTCCCCGTCAGGGCCCAGTCCAGCGTCGGCTGCACCACCAGTCCGATCCGGGCTTCGAGCACGCCCGACACGACCACCCCGCCCACCAGCGCCACCACCACGCCCACCAGCGCCCCCACCAACCCGATGATCGCGCTCTCCACGATCACCAGCCGGAAGATCCGCCCCCGGCTCGCGCCGAGCACCCGCAACAGCGCGATCTGCCGACGCCTCTGCTCCATCGAGTTGTACATCGCCAGCATCACCGCGATCGCCGACGACACCATCACCGCCCCCGCCATCGCGATCAGGATCTTGTCGATGTTCCCGACGATCTTGAACAGCTCGTTGATCTGCCGCCCGGGCTCGGCGACGGTGAAGTTCGGGTTCCGCTGCAGCGTCACCAAGACCTGAGGCAAGAACGCCGGCGGGCCCGATGACCCCGGCCGCCCCAGCGCCCTGCCGTAGATCCCCGTGATCAGCTTGTCCTCATCCACCAGGTCCTCAGGAGTCGTGACGACATCGGGCCCGATCGCCAGCTTCCGCCGGTCGTGCGCGTGCAGCACCCACGAACTCGTCAGGTCCGTGAACAGCGCCCGATCGTGCGGGCTGCCCGTGGGTTCGAGGACGCCGACCACGGTGTACTCAAACTCGCCGTGCACGTGCGCGTTCGGATCCCGCGGCCCGCCGTGGCTCAGGTTGATGACATCCCCAACCGAAAGCACCGCCCCGGTCGCGGCTTCGGCGCCGACGACCACCTCGAACGGCGCGCCGAACGCCTCGCCCTCCGCGAACGCCCACGGCTCGCCCACCACCGGCTCGAAGTCCGTGAAAAACTCGGGCACCGTCGCCATCACCGGACGCCCGCGGTAGCTGTCGCCCTGCTGCGTCGGGATCATCACCAAGGGGAACCGCAGCGACCCCTGCAGCTGCTCAAACTCCGACCACCGGATCGGGTTCGCCGGCGGGTTCGCGTAGAACACGCCATTCAGCACGCTCACCAGCGGGCTCGAGTCCCGGCTGATGAGCATGTGCATGTTCCCGATGCCCCGCTCGAAGCTCTTGCGCCCCGAGTCCCGCATCGACAGCAGCAGCAGCATCATCCCGACCGACACGCCCACCAGCAGCACCGTCGTCACCGTCGAGAACATCCGCGCGGACATGCTCCGGCGCACGATGGTCATGTCCCCGATCGCCACGCCTCAGCCCCCCGCCTTCGCGGTCGCCGCGCTCATCGCGCCAAGCTCGCCGCGCCGCTCGAACCGCCCCGCCATCGCCGGGTCGTGGCTCACGCACAGCAGCGCCGCCCCGCGCTCACGGCACGCGCCCTGAATCAAATCCATCGCGACCGCCGACGCGGCCGGATCCAAACTCGCCGTCGGCTCGTCCGCCAGCACCAGCTTGGGCCCGCACACAATCGCCCGCGCCACCGCGACCCGCTGCTGCTGCCCGACGCTCAGCGCCCCCGGGTCCGCATCGATCCGGTCGATGCCCAGCTCCTTCAGCGCCGCCGCCGCCCGGTCCCGGTGCTCGCGTCTGGGCACGCCGGAGAACTTCATCGCCACCATCACGTTCTCGATCGCGCTGAACCCCGCCAGCAGGTGGTGCGTCTGAAAGATCATCCCGACCTCGCGCCCGCGGAACCGGTCGCGCCGCGCCCCGCGCATGCCGTGGATCGCGCGCCCGCCGACGAGCACACGCCCCTCGCGAGGCTCGATCAGCCCCGCGACCAGGTGCAAGAGCGTGCTCTTGCCCCGCCCGGACCCGCCCGTCAGCAGCATCTGCTCGCCCGCGCTCAGCGCCAGCTCATCGATCGCGATGACGTCCTCGCCTGCCCCGGGGTACGCGAACCGCAACCCCTCGACCCGCAGCGCCGCGTCCGGCCCGCCGTGTGTTGTGCCCGTGCCTTCACCCATGCCCCGTGTTCTATGCCCCGAACGGGCCGTGCGTTGCGAGGGCCCCATCGGGTACGCTCGCCCCGCAACCCCCCCACGGGAGCCTCCGCCTTGGAATGCAAGACCTGCGGGTACTCGCTCTGGAATCTCCCCGACCGCACCTGCCCCGAGTGCGGCTCGGGGTTCAAGCCCTCGGACTTCAACTTCCGCCTGGGCACCGTCCGGTTCCACTGCCCCCACTGCCAACAGGCCTACTACGGCACAGACGCCAACGGGCACCTCGTCCCCCGCGCCTTCGACTGCGTCTCCTGCTCCCGCCACATCCACATGGACGAGACCCTCCTCCTCCCCGCCGAGGGCGTCTCAGAATCCGGCACCATCGCCCACGAGCAGCCCTGGCTCGACCGCCCCAACCGCGGCTTCTTCCGCGCGTGGTGGAAGACCGTCACCATGTCCCTCTTCCAGCCCATCAGCCTCATGAAGGGCACGCCCCCGGGCTCCCCGCTCGGGCGCGCGTGGGGGTTCGCGGTCGTCAATCTCGCGCTCATCTTCGGCGCGACGCTCGCCATCACCGTCGTCTGCATGGGGGCCCTCGCCGCGATGGTCGCCAACGCCCAGGGCGGCGCCGCCGGGCTCGGCCCCATGATGGTCTTCCAGCTCGTCTCTCAAGTCGGGTTCTTCGTCGGCTTCGCGATCTACGTCGCGCTCTGGATCCTCTCCGCCCACGCCACCCTCCGCGTCACCGGCGGCTCGAAACACACGATGCGCGTCACCGCGCAGGCGATCCTCTACGCCTCGGGCACCTACAGCATCTCCCTGATCCCCTGCGTCGGCGGCTTCGCGATGGTCTGGTGGATCGTCAGCGCAATCCTCATGCTCGCCGCGGGCCAGGGCGTTTCGGGCGGGCGCGCGACCCTCGCCGTGCTGCTGCTGCCCGTGCTCACGATCCTCGCCTTCGTCGGCATGTACGCCGCCTTTATGTACGCCGTGTTCGCCAGCATGAACACCGCGTTCGCCGCAAACAATTTCTCGCTCGAAGCCCTCGCCCTCTCCGCCCAGAACCGCGCCGCCGACCGAGGCGCCGGGTGGGACGAAACCGACCACGGGCTCCTGCTCCTCACCGACGGCTACACCCAGGCGTGGACCTACACCAGCATGGACTTCGCCCGCGCCGCCATGGCCACCCAGCCCGCCGACATCCCCGCGGGGCCCGGCACGCTCGCGGACTACTCCAACCCCTCGACCGCGCAACTCAACAACCTCGCCGCGTCGCTCCCGGCGCTCCCGCCCAACGTCGTCGCGCACCGCGTGGGCGATTTCGTTTTCACGTACCACGGCATCGACGCCGCCGCCGCCCCCCCGGGCCTGTGGATCATCGTCGAGCATGAGTTAGCCGACGCCGGCTTCGGCAGCGAAGAACTCACCGCCATCACCACCGACGGCATCACCGAGACCATGCCGCCCTGGACGCGCCAAGAGCAGGTGGACGCGCAGAACGACATCCGCGCGCTCCACGGGCTCGCCCCGCTGCCCGACCCCGCGATGGTGACGCAAGATCAGCCCGCGACCGCCGACCCCTGACTCATCAACCCTGATCGATCAGCGCCGCCGCCGGCGCGTCGCCGTGATCCCAGCAAGCGCGAGCACCGCCGCCGTCGCCGGCGTGGGTGTCACCCGGGCCACGACCATCTGCGCGAGCACGTCCACCTCGATCGCGAGCCCGGCACCGAGCCCGACGACCTGGACATCCGAGAAATCGCCGTTCACGACGCCCAACGCACGCAGCAGCACGAACTCGTCGCCCGCCTTCGCGTCGTACGACCGGGCGATCACCAGGCGGAGCGTCCCGCCCTCGCCCGAGTCCCCGCCGAGCAACGCGTCGTTGCCGACCGTGATCGAAGCAAAGTCGCCCGGCGTCGTCCCGCCGAGCACCATGATCAGCTCGGCGCCCGGGTTGACGACGAAGTCGCCGGCTGTCGAGAGCTGCGCCCCCCCGCCGGGACCCGACTCCTCGCGGGCCCGCCCGGAGAACGGATCGATCTCAAGGATCCCGTCCACGATCAGCGAGTCGAGGTTGTCGAGCGTCCGCCCGCCGCGGAGGCGGAGGATGCCGTCCGTCTGGATCCGCGTCAGGCCCGCCATCGCGTCGGCGCCCTGCTCGTCGATGAACTGCGAGCTGACGCCGTCGAGGATCAGCTCGTTCGAGATCTCGTTAATCACAAGCCCGGGCGCCCGGAGCACGCCCTGGATCTCGAAGAACCCGTCGTCGAAGATGCCGCTGTTGAAGTTCACGAGCTGCCCGCTCACGTCGAGCATCGAGCCGAGCCCGACGCGGACGCGGCCGCCCTGGATCACCAGGAAGTCGTCGTCCGTTGTGAACGCACGCCCCTGCTCGAGCGCGAACGCGCCCTGCGACCCGACGATCTCGAGCTTGTCGATCCCCGTCAGCACCGAGTCCGCCCCGATCAGCGTCACGTCCGCCTCGAGGAACTGGATCTGGCTGTCCCCCGGGAGCATCAGGGTGCCCTCGACCTCGTACGTCCCGCCAGTGAGGATCGAGTTGGACAGGTTCGACAGGCCCGACTCCATCACGTCAAACTCTGAGTCGAAGCCGACGCCCAGGAACCCATTGTTGGTGAACTGATCGAACGTCTGGAAGTCGTACCCGTTCGAGATCCGGAACGCACTCTGCCCGCCGATCTGCGTCAGCGACTCGACCGCCGTGAACGTGGACCCCGCGCCCGACACGTTCACCTCGGCCCCGCCGATGATCGCGTTGATCTGCTGGTCCTCGAACGTCAGCGTCGAGTTCCCGAACAAGGTCCACTTGCCCGCGAACAACTGGTTGTCGTCCGTCACGCCCGTCTCTTCGGCGAACGACATCGCGCCGAACCCGACCGTCACCGAGCCGTTGTTGATGAACTGCATCTGCGAGAACCGCGTCGCCGACGACCCGCGCAGCCCCGCCGCGCCGGTCCGCGACGTCACGATCTGCTCAACCGAGCCGTCGTTCATGAACCGGGCGTTCGACTTCCCGTTGCCCTCCATCGACCCGCCGCCGTCCACGACGCGGAACGCGGATCCGCCCGCGTTCATGATCTCGCCGTCACCGTTCATCGCGATCGTCCCGGCGCCGGTCCACGACATGTTCTTGCCGTTGCCCACGCAGGTATCGTCGATCGACAGGATCGACCCGCCGCCGGTGTCAAGCGTCATGTCGCCAGAGTTGTTCACCATCCCGACGTTCACGAACGCCGTGTCCGAGACCGTCATCGTCCCGTTGGGACCGATGTCAAAGCTCGCGATGTCCGAGATCTGCATCCCCGTCAGGGTCGAATCACCCAGCACCGCGAACTGGTTCATGTCGCGCAGCGTCGCGTTGGTCATGAGCGCGCCGCCCCCGACGAAGAACGCCCCCGCCGCCGAGCTGTTGCCCCGGATCGTCCCACTCGACAGAACCAGGTCCGCCGTCGTCCCGATCGCGTTGTCGTTCAGGTTGAACGTCGCAACGCTCGAGGTCAACTCGAAGTTCGCGACCGTCGGCCCCGCGACGTCGAGCGTCACCGTGTACCCGGTCTTGCCCAGCGCGTCGATGATCGCGTTGTCCAGCTGCCCGGGCCCGCCCGCCGGCGACCACGCCCCGGAGTTCGACCACACGCCATCGACCGGGTCCGCCCAGAAGACGTCCGTCTGCGCGTGCGCCGAACCCGCCAGCGCACCGATCGCCGCACCGCACAACATCTTCCGCCCAAGGCGGGCCGTATTCGCCACCTGCATATGCAATCTCCCCTCCGGTCAGGACCCGGTCCTGACCCAAAGGTACCCCCGCACCGGGGTATGACCAAAGGAATGCCAGTTTGCGGCGCTGTTTCCGGACCTTCTAAGGCCCGGTCTCCGCCAGCCGCTCGGCGATCGCCGCCAGCAGCGCCTCAAGCTCGGCAAGTTCGCTCTCGACGCCCACCCCCGACGCCGCGAGTTCCCGGAATCGCCCCTGCGAATCCCGGTACCCCTGCTCCGCGAGGGTCAGGTACGCCACCCGCTCGCCATCCGTCTGGGCGATGTCCGCCCGGCGCTCGTTGATGTCGCCCCGGTTGTAGTCCGCCACCGCGAGATCGCGGATGTGCCGCGTCATCCGGTCCGCCCGCAGCACGTCCGCCCGGCGCTCACTGAGCTCAGAGAACACCGTCGCCGCCGCGTCCAACTCGCCCATGTCCCGCCGGGCCCGCCCGATCCGGTTGAGGGTCAGCCCAAGGTCACGCTGCGCCTCCAGGTTCGCCTGGTCCAGCGCCAGCTCACGTGTCACCTTCTCCGCCTCGGCGTACGCCTCCATCGCCCGGTCGAGCAGCTCGCGCCGCTCCGCCTCGGGCCGCCCGAGCTTCTCAGCGATCCCCGCCCCGACCTCCGCGCCCAGCCCAAGCCGGTACGCCGCCAGATACAGGTCCCGCGCCAGCTTCCCGTCCGCCGGGTGCTCATCCGCGAGCGCCTCGGACTTCGCCAGCGCCTCGTCGGCCATCTCCATCCCGCGCCGCAGCGCGTCCGACGCCGTCCCCAGATCGCCGTCGTTGTTTACGATCGCGCGGGCGTAGTAGATCTCCATCTGCCCCCACGTCCCGAGCACGATCGCCTCACCCCGGCGCGCCTTCAGCTCGCCGCCCTCGGGCGCGTCGTACCCGCGCCACCCCGCCAGCGCCGCCTCGTACCGCGCCCGCGCCTGCCCGAACTGCTCGCCCGCCTCATCGAGCTCGCCCGCAGCCTGCGCCATCCGTGTGTGCAACTCCCCAATCCGCTGCAACGCGCCGACCCGGCGTTCCTCGTCGTTCAGCCGGATCGCCAGCTCGATCGCCCGCTCCCAGTGCCCGATCGCGCCCTCGTAGTCGCCACGCTTGTGCGCCACGCCCGCGAACCGCTCGGCGCTGTCCGCCAGCCCCCGCCGCGCCCCCTCGTTGCCGGGCTGGGCCGCGATCACGCGCTCGCGGATCCGCAGCGCCTCGGCGTAGTGCCGCTCCGAATCGTCCGTTGTGCCGGTGCTCGCCTCGTACAGCCCGCCGTACAGGTCGCCCACTTTGTCGTGCGCAGCCGCCAGCTCCAGCAGATAGGCCGGGTCCTCGATCGCCTGCGCCTGCACCCGGTCCAGGTATTCCAGCGCCTTGGCCAGCACCAGCTCCCGCGCGTCCGTCGCCCCGCGCAGGTTCTCGATCGCGTCGTGGAAGTCAAACAGGAACGTGTTCGCAAGGTCCCGCACCGCGTCGAGGTTGTCCTCCGCCCGGTCCTTCTCCTGCGTCGCGACCACCGCCGCAACCTCGGCCCGGTTCCGCTCGGCTTTGGCCGTCGACCACGCTCCGGTCATCCCGATCCCGAACAGCACCGTCATCACCGCGACCGTCGCCGCGAACGCCGCGGGCACCTTGTGCCGCTTGATCTGCTTGCCGATCACGTACATCGCGCTGTCGCGCTTCGCCTCGATCGGCTCGCCCTCGAGATACCGCCGGATGTCCCGCCCCAGCTCGCCCGCCGACTGGTACCGGCGCTCCCGATCCTTCGCCAGCGCCTTGAGCACGATCGTCTCGACCTCATCGTCGATCCGCTTGCGCAGCGTGCTGGGTCTCGCCGGCTCGGTCCCCACGATGTGGTCGAGCACCTCGCGCATCGTCCCCACCACCGTGTACGGGAACTTCCCGCCCGTCAGCAGCTGGAACAGCACCACGCCCAGCGAGTACACGTCCGTCCGAACGTCCAAGCCGCCGCTCGCGCCCTCAGCCTGCTCCGGGCTCGCCCAGGGCAACGACCCGATGAACTGACCCGTCACCGTCATCGGCCCCGAATCATCGATGTCGCTCTCGACGCCGACCGAGGCCTTCGCGAGCCCGAAGTCCACCACGATCGGCTCGCCGTTCGCGTCGATCCGCACGTTCGCCGGCTTGATGTCCCGGTGGATCACGCCCCGCAGGTGCGCCGCGTTGACCGCCTCGCAGATCGTCGCGAACATCGCGAGCGTCTCGCGGATGTCGGGCCCGAAGTCGTGCCGCGAACGCGTCTTCGACTTGCCGTGGTGGCTTTCCTTCTCCGCCCGACGCGTCGCCCGGCGCTGCTCGCGGATCACCTGGTCCAGCGGCTTCCCGCTGATGTAATCCATCACATAAAAGAAACTGCCGTCCGGCGTCACGCCCGAATCGTGCAGTTTCACAATGTGCGCGTGGTTCAGCTGCCCGAGGACATGCACCTCGCGCTCGAACCGCGCCTTGCCCGTGCTGCCCAGCGTCGCCCCGCCGTGCATCACCTTGATCGCGACCTTCCGCTTGGTCGTCAGCTGCATCGCCTGATAGACAACGCCCTGCCCGCCGCGGTGGATCTCCCGCAGAATCTCGTACCCCGGGAATGCGTCCTTGGGCACGTCCCGATCCGCGCTGAACGCCCCGCCCGACGGGTCGTGCGCGCTCGTCGGCGCCTCGGGGTGGCTGATCCGCGCGCCGGAAATCGGCGACACGCTCGTCGGCGCGTCCGGGTCGCTCGCCGCCGCGCCCACCGACCCCGCCGCGCTCTCGCCCGGCGCGCTCGACCCGCGCACCATCACCCCGCCCGCCGAAGACTCGGCCTGCGCGATCGCACGCAGGATCAGGTCCCGCTCGCCCGACCCCTTCCCGGATTTGCCACGTTCCTTGCCCATCTCAACCTCTATGAGCGGGCCCGCCGCCCCCCGCTCACGCCGAATCGGCGCTTTTCCGTATCTATCTGCCCGCCCGCCCCATCACCCGATCTTGGTGAAGAACTTGCTCTCCGACCCCAACAAATCCCGCAAACGATCGTGCGCCCGCGCCCGAAGCATGTACACCGCCCCCTCGGACCGCCCCAGCTCCTCGCCCACGTCCTCAGCACTCCACCCCTCAAGGTCGTACAGCCGGATCACCTTCGCGTAGTCCTCGGGCAGCCGGCTCAGCGTCCGCTCGAGCGCATCGACCGCCTCGCTCCGCGCCGCCACCCGGCTCGGCGTCGTCACCGTCATCCCGAGCTGCTCGACCATCGCGACCATCGAGCTCGCCGCGTCCCCGCCACCGATCCGCTTCCGCGGGTCCGGCCGCTTCGCCGCGTCCGCAGCCCGGGCGACATCCAGCAAATTGTTCTCCGCGATCCGCGTCACCCACGCCAGGAACCCCTTGGCCCCGCCGGACGTGAACGAATCCAGGCGCGTCACCGCCTCCAGATACGTCACCTGCATGATGTCGTCCGCCTCGATCAGCGATCGCAGATGCGCGCCGATCTTGGGCTCGATCCGCCGCCGCACCACCGGGCCCAACGCCTCGAGCAGCTCGATCAGCGCGTCCCGATCGCCCGCCTTGGCGCGCTCCAGCAGCCGCTCGTGTTCCTCGGTGACCACACGCGATCCCTCAAAATGGGTAACGACGCCCACCAGTCTACCCGTGCCCGCCCGGCAGACCCCCGCTCAGGCCCACCCCGCCGTACGCTTACAGCCCCGACCCGGAGCCCCCGCCCATGCCCGCGCGACCCCCCGAGATCACCCTCGACCCCATCTCGGGCCCAGAGCTCCCCGCCGGGGTGCGGTCCCTCCGCGTCGCCCTCCTCGACCCGGCCTCCCCCCCGACCTTGGGGCGCTCGACCGAGTGCTCCCACCAGCTCCCC
>BQJQ01000033.1 GCA_021604785.1 Phycisphaeraceae bacterium | reverse complement strand
CGCGAAGACGGCGCCGGTGGAGGGGCCGCGGTCGAAGCGGACGGCGATGTCGCCCCAGTGGTGGAGCGAGACGTTGGAGAGCCCCCACGCGCGGAACTGGTCGGCGGCCCAGACGGCGGAGGCTTCGCAGTTGGTCGAGCCGGTGAGGCGCGGGCCGTAGGTCTCGGTGAGGACGGTGAGGTGGTCCATCACGTGGTTGTCGGCGCGTCCGTTTCGGATGATGCGGCGGACGACGGTGGGGTGGCCCATGCGGATGTGGGGCGCGTCGGTGGCTTTGCCGTCGATGACGGCGAAGTTGCCCTCGCGCTGCACGGGTCCGAGCGGCTGCGGCGTGACACACCCTGCGACGAGCACGCACGTGGCGGCGGCCGTCCCGACAAAGATCGCTGACTGACGCATCGTGATGTCTCTCCCTAAGACCAGAATCCGCTCGGGCGGTGACGTCACCACGGGCGCCCGAGTGTACCGGTGGGGGCTGCGCGGGCTGCCCCCGGGCGTGCCCGGGCGAGCGATCAGTCTAGGGGCAGGCTTTTGTCTCGCCAAAGGCGGACGAGCTTCTCATAGGAAGTCGGCTCCCAGACGCGGCCGTCGGCGAGCTCGGTGCTCAGGGGCTCGCCGGCGTCGGTGATATAGGCAGTCTGGGGGGGCGCGTCTTCGTTGATGCGGCTGGTGATCTTCCAGGTGTTGGTGCCGGCGTGCTCGACCGAGTCCGAGCGCATCCGGATCGTGCCGTCGCGGGACTGGTACGTGTAGAACGCGAAGTCCGCCGGGATGCCCGCGTGCGCGAGCAGCGGCGGGAGCATGTAGGTCTCGACCATCGAGAGGTACCCCTCGCCCTGCACCAGCGGGCGGACAACGGTGGGGGCGCTCGAGCCGTGGGTAGTGGTCACGGACATGGAGTGGCCCTGGCGGGCGCCGGTCTCGATCCAGTGCCCGGTCTGCCCGTTCTGGCGGATCGCCATGCGGACGGTCCAGGCTTC
This sequence comes from Phycisphaeraceae bacterium, assembly GCA_021604785.1. Lineage (GTDB taxonomy): Bacteria > Planctomycetota > Phycisphaerae > Phycisphaerales > UBA1924 > BQJQ01. The sequence goes on along the minus strand of BQJQ01000033.1, from coordinate 19,598 downwards.
TTCCTCACGGTCCATGGACATGAAGTAAACGGCCTGCGTGTCCACGCGGAGCAGATCGTCGAGCAGCAGCGCGTCGATCTGCAGGAGGTACCCGGGCTGCTGGTCCGCTTTGGACCACTTGGACTGGTCCTTGTCTGGGTTGAGCTCGCCGCGGCGGCCGACCCAAGCCTTGAGCCGGCGGTACCCGTGCTCGGTCGCGTCGATGTCCGCACCGGTCTCCTCGGCGGTGTAGAGGCGTTCCCACCGGATGCCGAAGCTCTCGAAGACGGCCCGGTAGTCCTCGGGCGTGAGCTGCTCGAAGACGCGGACGCCCGCGCGGATGGAGGCGGCCCGGCGGGTTGCCAGGTCGCCCGGGTCGGCGAAGTTCGCCGTCGCGACGCAGGTCTCGTAGATCGAGCGGGCCTGCTCGAACGTGTTGGTGTCGGTCATCGCCTCGATGACGATCACGCGGCCGGGCCCGGGGACGACGATGGTGTACCCGTGGACGGGGGCGGGGTCGATCGACCGCTTCGGGGGCAGCTCGATGTAGAACCGGTCGGCTTCGAAATCGCCGATCAGGAGGCTCGAATTCCGGGCCAGGACGCGGGCTTTGGACTTGGAGACCTGCCCGGCGGCCCCGACTTCGCCGTAGTCGGCGAGGATCTTCTCGATGATGCCGTCGCCCACCTGTTTAGGGGTGAGGTTCTCGTCGGTGGACTTCCGCCCCTGGATCGTGAAGACCCCGATGTCCTCGACGGGGCGGACGGTGGTCAGCGTGTTGGTGCTGAACGAGGTCGTCTGCGAGGTCGAGCCCTCGGGGACGTGCATCGTGAGCCCGATTGTGGGGATTCGGAGTGGGTTTCCGGCGAGGCGGACGCCCCCGGCGGCCTGGGCCGCGGTGCTCGAGGCGGGCGTGGTCGGCGCGGGCGTGCCCCGGGCGGGCTGCTGGGCAAATGCCGGGGCAGCCGCGAGCAGGATGGGGCAGGCGAGGGCGAGCGTCTGGAACCGTCTGAAGCGCATGCGGGTCTCCGGGAACGGATCCGATCAGATCCGGTGGGTAGTTGTATCTCAGATCGGCGCGGCGGGTGGGTTGGGCATGAGTCTGTCCGCCCGAGATTGCTCGAAGGATCCATGTCGCGGGCCTGCCTGGATTGACTCGACGCGGTGGGGGGATACGCTACCGGGCTCGGCTGGGCGCGGATACGCGTGGGCGGCTGGGTAATCCCGGGTGTCATGCCCGGATGATGGATGGACCCCAGGAACAGGGTCGGGATTGTTCGGCTCGCGAGGCTCAGGAGGAGCACGCAGCCGAGGACAAGCTGGTTGCACCGACGGAAGGTGTGATCGGCGGGGTGATCGTCGCCACTGTTGGCGGCGGCGAAGAACTCGAGTGACGAAGGCGGACGCATGACCGGTGGTCGGATTCGAATCAGGATGGAGGCGTACGACCACATCGCGTTGGACGCCTCGGCGAAAGAGATCGTGGACCACGCCAAGCGCACCAACGCGCGGGTGTCGGGCCCGGTTCCCTTGCCCACGCGCATCGAGCGGTACACCGTGCTGCGTTCGCCCTTCGTGAACAAGAAGAGCCGCGAGCAGTACGAGATCCGCACGCACAAAAGGATCATCGATATCCACGAGCCCAACGCGCGCACCGTCGAGGCACTCAACCGTTTGGTTGTGCCCGCGGGCGTGTTTGTGAAGATCAAGGCATAAGAGTTTGAAACACAAGGCTCGCCCGTTTGGGCGGGCCTTTGCCGTTGAATCGGCACACATAAAACGTCCTCTGCTCTCGGAAGCATGACGCGGCGAGCCGGGCCGAACCCCGGGGATGGAAGCGACGAGATGGCCAAGGCGAGACCAGAAATCCGAGGGGCGCAGCTGCTGGGCACCAAGCTCGGGATGACGCGCGTCTTCAACGAGGCGGGCGCCTCGATCCCGGTGACGGTGATCGCGGTCGAGCCCAACGTGGTCACGCAGATCCGCACGGACGACGTGGACGGGTACGCCGCGGTGCAGGTCGCGACGGGCGAGATCAAGGCCCGCAACTCGACGATGCCGGTGATGGGCCACGACGCCAAGGCGGGCCAGTCACCCAAGCGTCACCACCGCGAGTTCCGCGTGACCACGGACGAGGCGGGCGAATACGAGCTCGGCAAGGAGCTGACGGTCGCGGCTTTCGAGGGGTGCGCGTTCGTCGATGTCTCGGGCACGAGCAAGGGCAAGGGCTTCCAGGGCGGCATCAAGCGTCACGGGTTCAAGGGGCAGCTCGCGACGCACGGCGTCGAGCGGAAGCACCGGTCCCCGGGTTCGATCGGCGGTCACGCGAACAACGCGGGTAAGGCCGGTCGGATCAAGAAGGGCAAGAAGATGTCGGGGCACATGGGGGCCGAGCGCGTCACGATGCGGTCGCTCGATGTGGTCCGGATTGACGCGGAGAAGGGCCTGTTGTTGGTCAAGGGCCCCGTGCCCGGGCACAACAAGGGGCTCGTTGAGATCAGGCCCGCCGTCCGCCTCTACAAGGGCAAGGCGGCGAAGCAGACCGAAGTCAGCAAGGGGTGACGAGCCCCGCGTGAAGTGAATCAGCCGGCGGACGCAAGTAGGCGTCCGGCGGGCCCGGAGGGTCGGTTTTTCGAAACCGCCGGGCGAGGACAAATCAATTGTTGGGTCGGGCGCTGCCCGGCCCGTGGGCCGAGTCGAGCTCTGGCACACGCCGCCCTACGGGGTGCTCTCACGAGCGACAGGCGTTTGCAGGGCGAGGCGAGAAACGGTGCCCCGGGGAACGGTCCTCGCGGGCAAGAAAGGCACAGGACGAGGTAGACCGATGGATGTCCCCGTCTACGACATGCAGGGCAAGCAGACCGGCACCATGCCGGTCGACGAGGTCGCGCTCGGCGAGCGCGTCAACGCGCCCCTGATCAAGCAGGCATACGTGCGATACCACGCCAACCGGCGTCAGGGATCGGCGCGCACCAAGACCCGGTCCCAGATCGCGTTTACGTCCAAGCGGATGTACAAGCAGAAGGGCACCGGCCGCGCTCGCCACGGCGACAAGACCGCCCCGCAGCTGCGCAAGGGTGCCCACGCGTTCGCCAAGCGGCGCACGCGTGAGGACTTCCGCAAGGACATGCCCAAGAAGATGCGCCGGATGGCCAACCGGAACGCGCTGCTCGCGAAGCTGGTGGACGCCGAGGTGAAGATCATCGACGGGCTGAAGTTCGCTGAGCCCAAGACCAAGCTGATGTTGGGTCTGCTCGAGGGGCTCAAGGTTGACGCGTCGGCCCTGCTGGCGCTGAACCCCGATGCGGGCAAGTCGGACAACGCCCGCAAGAGCGCCCGCAACGTCGAGAACGTGACGACGTGCCGGGCCGACCAGCTCAACTGCTTCGAGATGCTCAACCACCGCTACCTGGTGATCGACAAGGCGGACCTCGAGGCGTGGCTCAGCGGCCCGTCCTCGAAGACGAGCAAGGACGCCAAGCCCAGCTCGGCTGAGCTCAACGGGCGGGTCAAGAAGAGCGGCAAGGGTGCCAAGAGCGGGGAGGCGGCGTAATGGATCCGGTCTACGTCCTCAAGAAGCCGCTGCTGACGGAGAAATCCACAGCCGCGCAGGAACACGCGAACGTCTATCACTTCGAGGTGGACCGCCGGGCGACCAAGGTCGTCATCAAGGAAGCCGTCGAGAAGGCGTTCGGGGTCACCGTGGTCAAGGTGAACACGACGACGCTCAAGGGCCTGACGCGCCGGACCCGGTTCGGGTACGTGCAGGACTCGAAGACCAAGAAGGCGATGGTGCGGCTCAAGGACGGGGACGCGATCGAACTTATCTGAGACACGCCCCTCCGGGCGTGAGCTGACTTCGCAGGCAGGACTGAACTATGGCCATCCGCGTATACAAGCCGACCAGCGCCGGGCGCCGAAACGCCTCGGTCAACCTCAACGAAGAGGTGACCAAGATCGTTCCGGAGAAGTCGCTGCTGCGCCCGCTGCCCAAGAAGGGCGGTCGCAACCACCACGGCAAGATCACGACCCAGGGTCGCGGCGGCGGCGTCAAGCGGCGCTACCGCATGATCGACTTCAAGCGGCGTGACCGCGACGGCATCGAGGGCAAGGTCGTCGGGATCGAGTACGACCCCAACCGCACCTGCCACATCGCGCTGATCGAGTACACCGACGGCGTCAAGCGGTACATCCTTGCTCCGCTGGGCCTGACCGACGGCGACGTGGTGCTGACCAGTTCGGACGGGGCCGTCGAGCCCACGCCCGGGTCGTGCATGCCGCTGCGTCACATCCCGACGGGCATGAACGTGCACTGCGTGGAGCTGAGCCAGGGCGCCGGCGGCAAGATGTGCCGCAGCGCCGGGTCGTATGCTCGCCTGACGAACAAAGAGGGTCGGTTCGCGACGCTGGTGATGCCTTCGGGCGAGCTGCGTCGGGTGCCGATCGACTGCCGGGCGACGGTCGGGCAGGTCGGCAACACCGACCACCAGAACCGGCGTCTGGGCAAGGCGGGGCTCAACCGTCTGCGTGGGCGTCGCCCGAAGGTGCGCGGTGTGGCGATGAGCCACCACGAGCACCCGCTCGGCGGTGGCGAGGGGCGGTCCAAGGGCGGGCGTGCCCCGGTTTCCGAGTCGGGCACCCTGGCCAAGGGCGGCAAGACGCGCAACCGCAAGCAGCATTCGCAGGATCTGATCATCCGTCGGCGCAAGAGCAAGCGCAACGGGCAGTTGAAGTAAGCAGACGTAGCAGGAACGGGAGCGGCGACCGATGGGACGCAGTCTGAAAAAAGGTCCGTACGTGGACGAGAAGCTCTACCGCAAGGTGGAGAAGCAGGGCGAGTCCGGACGCCGCGTGCCCATCAAGACGTGGGCGCGGGCGTGCACGATCGTGCCCGAGTTTGTCGGGCACACGTTCCAGGTGCACAACGGGCGCGCGTTCATGGACGTGTTCGTGACCGAGGACATGGTCGGGCACAAGCTCGGCGAGTTCTCGCTCACCCGGACGTTCCGCGGGCACACGAACAAGAAGGAAGGCATCAAGTCGGGCAAGTAAGCCGGCTCGATGATGTAAAGGGCGAGCGATGAAGCTGCGAAGCGAAGAGCTGAAAAAGAAAGCTGCCGAGGCCGACGTGACCGTCGAGCAGCTCGCCGAGGCGGTCTCGCGCGACGGGCTGTCCGGCGCCAAGGCCGTCAGCGCGGTCCGCAACTGGATGGGCGGTCGCGATCACCCGCGGGCCCGCCGGGCGGACATCGAGCGGATCAGCGAGGTCCTGGGCGTGCTGCCCAAGGACTTGGTCCGGTTCACGAGCCAGGTCCGCCATTCGCGCGGCAGCCCGAAGAAGACGACGCTGGTCGCGGGCATGATCCGCGGCAAGGGCATCGAGGACGCGCGGAACGCGCTGCAGTTCACGCACAAGCGTGCTGCTGAGAACATCACCAAGGCCCTGAACGCGGCGATCGCCGAGGCCGAGCTGGCCGACGCGGACCTGACGCGCTTGGTCGTCGCCGAGTCCCGCGTGGACAAGGGCCTGACGATCAAGCGGTTCCAGCCCAAGGACCGCGGGCGTGCCCACCCGATTCACAAGCGGACGAGCCACATCACCGTCGGCGTGCAGGAGCGAGCGTAATGGGACAGAAGACGCACCCGTTCGGGCTCCGGCTCGGCATCACCGAGGCGCACCGGTCACGCTGGTACGCGCCCAAGGCCCTCTACGGCGAGCTGCTCGTTGAAGACGAGAAGATCCGCCAGTACCTGGACAAGCGGCTGAACCGCACGCCCCCGAACGCGGCGGTCTCGGACATCCTCATCGAACGCACCCGCGAGGAGCTCAAGGTCATCGTCCGGACGGCGCGTCCGGGCCTAGTGATCGGGCCCAAGGGCGCCGAGGTCGAGCGGATGACCGAAGAGCTGAGCTACATGACCGGTCGCAAGGTTTCGATCTCGATCCTTGAGATCAAGCAGCCCGACATGGACGCGCAGCTGGTCGCCGAGAACGTCGCCGAGGCGCTCAAGAAGCGGATGGGCTTCCGCCGTCTCGTGAAGATGCGGGCCGAGGGCGTGATGCAGGCGGGCGCGCAGGGCGTGAAGATCCAGATCTCGGGTCGCCTTGGCGGAGCCGAGATGAGCCGCCGGATGGCGACGCGTCTGGGTTCGCTGCCGCTGAGCACGCTGCAGGCGGAGATCGATTACGGGTACGCGGTGAGCCGCACGGCGTACGGCGCGATCGGCGTGAAGGTGTGGATCTACAAGGGCGAGTACGGCGCCGCGACCGAGGACGATACCGCGTCCAACGCGGCGGGCGGGCGTGCCCGTGCACGCGGTCGTCGTTGATCGAGTGATTGAGTGTTTCACCGGCCCGACGGGTCGGAGCGGATTTGGAGACTGACCGATGCCTCCCTACAAGATTCCCAAGCGAGTGAAGCACCGCAAGGAGTTCCGGCGCGTGCGCGACCGGAAGGCGACGAAGGGCAACTACGTCGCGTTCGGTGAGTACGGGCTGCAGGCGCTCGAGGGCTGCTGGCTCAAGAGCAACCAGATCGAGGCCGGGCGTATCGCGTGCCAGCACTACCTGAAGCGCGAGGGCAAGGTCTTCATCCGGGTGTTCCCGGACAAGCCGGTGTCCAAGAAGCCGCTCGAGACCCGCATGGGCAAGGGCAAGGCGGACGTGGACTACTGGGCGGCGCGGGTGCGTGCGGGGACGATCCTGTACGAGCTGGCGGGCGTGACCGAGGCACGCGCCAAGGGCGCGCTGCACCGGGTGGCGATGAAGATGCCGGTCCGGTGCCGCATGGTCGGTCGCCGGATCGAGGCATAAGGGAACGGAGCGACGCGATGGCTGGGCTGCTTGAGACAGATCGGAAGAAGAACCCGCGCGAGGCGTCCTCGTTCAAGGACGACGAGCTGCGAACCCTGGTCGGGCAGTTCCGCGAGGAGCTGTTCAAGATCCGGACGCAGCGGGTTTCAGAGAAGGTCGAGGACAACTCGCGGTTCGGGAAGCTGCGTCGGGATATCGCCCGCCTGCAGACCGAGCTGACGGCCCGTTCCAACAACGGGGCCGGCGCCTGAGGCGCTGAGGAAGGAAGACGATGGCGGACGCGACGGCAGAACTCAAGGGCACCCGGATCGGCGTGGTGGAATCCGACAAGCGGGACAAGTCCCGCAAGGTCGTGATCCGGTACCAGGCCAAGCACCCCAAGTACGGCAAGTACGTGGGCAAGCGGACGGTGCTGCAGGTGCACGACGAAGCGAACGAGAGCGCCCAGGGCGACGTGGTCGAGGTGGCCGAGTGCCGCCCGATCTCGAAGACCAAGAACTGGCGCCTGGTGCGGGTGGTGGAGAAGCGGAGCGACGCGGCCGTTTGAGCCGGGCCGCGACAGGCGTTGAAGAATCACGCGGGCGGGGAGAGACCCCGGCCGCACTCCCTCCGGGGTGGGGCCGATTGGCCCGAGTTTGACGAGACAGAACCATGCTGCAAGCCGAATCCAGATGTGAGGTCGCCGACAACTCGGGCGCGAAGATCGCGTACGTGATCCGCGTGTACGGCGGGTCCACCGGGCGCGGCCAGTACACCCGCAAGACCGCGGGCGTGGGTGACACCGTGCTCGTGTCGATCAAGAAGTCGTTGCCCGGGTCGGACATCAAGCAGGGCGACATGTCCAAGGCGGTCATCGTCCGCACGGCCAAGTCGACCCGCCGGGCCGATGGGTCGTACGTGAAGTTTGACTCGTCGGCGGTGGTGCTGCTGACGCCCGAGGGCAACCCCAAGGGGACGCGCATCTTCGGGCCGGTCGCCCGCGAGCTGCGCGAGCGGAAGTACATGAAGATCGTGTCGCTCGCGACGGAGGTGGTGTGATGCCCAAGCATGTGCGTACAGGCGATCAGGTGATCATCACGTCGGGCTCGTTGAAGGGCACGATCGGCGAGGTCCTGCGTGTGGTGCCCGACAAGGACCGGGTCTACGTCAAGGGCGTGAACCTGCGGACCAAGCACCTCAAGGCGACCCAGCAGAACCCGCAGGGCGGGATCATCACCAAAGAGGCGCCGATCCACATCTCTAACGTCTCGCCCGTGGTCGACGGGCGCCCGACGCGGGTGCGGTTCGAGACCAAGGACGACGGGTCCAAGAACCGGGTCGCCGTCCGCGGCGGCAAGGTGATCGGGGCGGTCCGCGGGGCGCGGGCCAAGGCAGACAGCAAGAAGTAACCGAGCAGGCCCGGGCACCCCGGGCGGAGCGGATCAATGGCCAAGAAGACCAAATACGACGATGCGACGCTCGAGGCTGCCGGCGCGGACAACGCGCCGCGGCTCAAGGAGCAGTACGAGTCGCAGGTGCGCTCGAGGATCACCGAGGAGTTCGGCGTGGCCAACCCCATGGCGATGCCCGCGCTCGACAAGATCACGATCAACGTGAACATCGGGCGTCACCTCGACGGCACCAAGGTGCCCGGGAACATCCGCGAGGCCGTCGCCCACACGCTGACGACCATCAGCGGGCAGAAGCCCGTGATGATCCGCGCCAAGAAGAGCGTGTCGAACTTCAAGGTCCGCGAGGGCTACGAGACGGCGTACAAGGTGACGCTGCGGCGCGACCGCATGTGGCACTTCATGGACCGCCTGATCAACCTCGCGGCACCGCGTATCAAGGACTTCCGCGGGCTCAACGACACCGCCTTCGACCGCCAGGGCGGGTACTCGATGGGCCTGACCGAGCAGGGCGTGTTCCCCGAGATCAACATGGCCGAGCAGAACTTCACGCACGGCATGAACATCAACTTCACGTTCAGCAACTCCGACGCGAAGATGAGCCGGTTTGTGCTCGCCGAGCTCGGCATGCCGTTCCGCAAGGCCGAGACCGCCTGACGCATCAGACTACGACCGACGACGAGAGGATTTGAAGGCATATGGCAACCAAAGCCCAGATCGCCAAGAGCAAGAGAACACCGAAGTACTCATCGCGCATCGTGCGCCGGTGCGAGCTGACGGGGCGCTCACGCAGCGTCTACCGCAAGTTCCGCATCTCCCGCATCATGCTCCGCGAGCTGGCGCTGCAGGGCAAGATCCCGGGCATGCGCAAGGCGAGCTGGTGATCCCCTCATGACACACGAGACGAACGCAATGACGATGACGACCCGAAAGGATGGACACCCATGTCGATGAGTGATCCCATCGCGGACATGCTCACCCGCATCCGCAACGCGACCCGCAACCGCGCGAAAACCGTGTCGGTGCTCAACTCCAAGGTCAACCAGGGCATCGCCCAGGTGCTCCAGGCCGAGGGGTACATCACCGGGTTCGAGGTGAACAAGCCCGACAACCGCCAGGGGACGATCGAGATCGACCTCAAGTACGGTCCGCGGGGCGAGGTCATCCTCCACGAGATCAAGCGCGAGTCGCGCCCGGGCTGCCGCGTCTACCGGCGGGTCGATGAGATCCCCCAGCCCATGCAGGGCCTGGGTATCTCCATCGTCTCGACCAGCCGCGGCGTGATGAGCGACCGGGGCTGCCGCGACGTGAAGGTCGGCGGCGAGCTGCTCGCGACCGTTATCTAAGACCAAGGACCACAGACGCTGGAATCCCCGGCACCCACCACCGCACGCCGGACGACGACGACAGCAGGAGCGAACCATGAGCCGCATCGGAAAGAAAACCATCGAGGTCCCCAAGGGCGTCAAGGTCTCGATCAACGGCCGGACCGTCTCGATCGAGGGCCCCAAGGGCACGCTCAGCTTTGAGCACCGCCCGGAGGTCAAGGTCGGCTGGACCGAGGACGAGAAGGGCCTGGTTGTGGACGCGGCGTCTGAGAAGAAGGCCGACGATCGCCTCACCAAGGCGTACTGGGGCACGACGCGGGCGCTGCTCGCGAACATGATCAAGGGCGTCACCGACGGGTACGAGAAGAAGCTCGAGGTCGTTGGCGTCGGCTGGACGGCGAACGTGTCGGGCCAGAACCTGGCCCTCAAGGTCGGGTTCGCCAACGTCGTCGAGGTGCCGATCCCCACGGGGCTCAACGTCTCGGTCGAGAAGCAGCTGGTGACGGTGACCGGCACGGACAAGCAGGCGGTGGGGCAGTTCGCCGCCAAGGTCCGCTCCAAGCGCAAGCCCGAGCCGTACAACGGCAAGGGCATCAAGTACTTCGACGAAGTGATCAAGAAGAAGCAGGGCAAGGCGTTCGGCAACTAACCCAGGGCGAAGGCCCGGGCACGCGTTGCCCAGCAGAGGCGAATGACGATGAACACGAGCAAGCAAAAGCAGCTCCGCCGATCCCGCCGGCGCACCGGCACGCGCAAGCGTGTGATCGGGACGCCCGAGCGTCCCCGCTTGGCGGTCTTCCGGTCGCTGAACCACATCTACGTCCAGGTCATCGACGACATGGCCGGCACCACCCTCGCGTCGGCCTCGACGCGGGACAAGGCGCTGTCCGTCTCGGGCGGCACGGGCAACAAGGACGCGGCCAAGGCGGTCGGCGCCGCGATCGCCGACAAGGCCAAAGCCGCCGGCGTTTCCAAGGTCGTGTTCGACCGCGGCGGATTCCGTTACCACGGGCGGGTGCAGGTGCTCGCCGATGCCGCCCGCGAAGCCGGGCTCGAGTTCTGATCACCCCGCAGCAGAGACGATTCCCAAGCCCGTCGCACCACGGGGCACACGAAGAAGGCACACATGGCTGAGATGCTTGAAGAGACCGGCTCGCTCGATTCCGACACGCTCGCGATCTATCGCACCGCCGCCACGATGAAGGGCGGTCGTCGGTTCAGCTTCGGCGCGCTCGTGATCGTCGGCGACCGCAAGGGTCGCGTGGGCTATGGCTACGGCAAGTCCAACGAGGTCCCCAGCGCGATCGAGAAGGCCGAGAAGTACGCCCGCAAGGCGCTGATCACCATCCCGCTCGCCGGCAAGACCTTGCCGCACGAGGTCGAGGGTCGGTCCGGCGCCAGCCACGTCCGCCTCATCCCGGCCTCGCCCGGTACCGGCGTCGTCGCGGGCGGCACCGTCCGCAAGATCCTCGAGCTCGCGGGCATCACCGACTGCCTGACCAAGAGCTACGGCTCGAACACCAAGCTCAACGTCGTCCGCGCCGTCTTCGAGGGCGCCAAGATGCTCCGCGTCCGTGAGGACGTTGCCGACCTCCGCGGCGTCGAGATCGAGACGACCGACATCGAAGAGCGCATCAAGCGCGGCCAGCGCTTCATCCCCGAGCCCACCTCCGGCGGCGAGAAAATGCGCGGCCCGGTCAACACCATCGGCCAGGACCGCGGACGCGGCGGCGGACGCGGTGGTCGCGGCGGCGGCCGTGGCGGCGGCGGTGGTCGCGGCGGACGCGGCGGCGGGGGCGGCGGCTACGGCGGCCCGCGCACCGACGCCCAGCCCGCGGCGGCGCCGGCAACGGCTCCCGCGGCAGCACCCGAGGGCGGGGCACCCCCCGCCGCAGACGCGGGCTCCTGACCCGCTTTCGAGACGAACCCCGGCGCCCGACGCGCCGCTGACACGCAGACACACACGCACCCCGCGGGCACCGCCCCGGGCGCGAGACCAGACGAACCGGAGCGACCCGCCATGATGATCCACGAAGTCACCGAGATCGCCGGCGCGAACAAGAAGCGCAAGCGTGTTGGCCGCGGACGCGGCGCCGGCGGCAAGCGCGCCGGTCGCGGTCAGAAGGGCGCGGGCTCGCGCTCGGGCAACTCGCGCATGGCCCAGTTCGAGGGCGGCCAGATGCCCTTCTTCCGGCGCATGCCGAAGATGGGCTTCACCAACGCGAACTTCAAGGTCCGCTTCTGGACCGTGAACCTGCGTGACATCGTTTCGCACGCCGACTTCGCCAAGGGCGGGGCCGTCACGCCCGAGACGCTGATCAAGGCCGGGCTCATCCGCGACACCTCGCGGGACGTCAAGGTGCTCGGCGCCCTGCCCGAGGGCGACGACAAGCTCTCGACCAAGTTCGAGGTCTCGGTCTCGCGGGTCACCGACAACGCCCGGAAGCTGATCACCGACGCCGGCGGCTCGGTCACCGAGACCGGCACGCGCCGCGACCGCATCCGCGGCGTGGACCGCAACGCGGACGACCGCTCGCCCAAGAACCTGACCAAGAAGCTCGCCAAGCAGAAGTGGCACGCCCGCCGGCAGGAGGCCTTCGCCAAGGGCGAGGTCCTCAAGCCCAAGAACAAGAAGTAAGGCGAGCGGCAGCCGGGGCCCACCCGGATCGGCGTCGTGCCCGCACCCTCGGGGGTCGGGCCCGCACGGGGAACACAGGACCGCGCCCGCCCGAGGGACGCGAGCACGGACGGACCGATGTTCTTTCAGACGATCGCCAACGTGTTCCGGATCAAGGAGCTTCGCAACAAGCTCCTGTTCACCCTCGCGATGCTCGCGGTGTACCGGATCGGGTTCTGGATCCCGCTGCCCGGCGTGAACCAGGAGATGCTCGTTCAGTTCTTCACCCGCGCCGCGGGCGAGGGCAGCGCCGTCGGGCGGGTCGCGCAGTACGTCGCGATCTTCTCGGGCGGCTCGTTCGGGCAGTCCACGATCTTCGGCCTGGGCATCATGCCCTACATCACCGCCGCGATTATCTTCCAGCTCTTCGGCTCGGTCTCCCCCGCGCTCAAGAAGCTCAAGGAAGAGGGCCCGGCCGGCCAGCAGAAAATCACCGAGTACACCCGCTACGTGACCGTCGGGCTCTGCCTCGTGCAGGCCGTCGGGTGGCTCTCGTACATCACGAGCCAGGGCTTGGTCTACCCGCAATGGGCGAACAACCCGCTCTGGTGGGCGACGTCGATCGCCGCGCTGACCGCGGGCACCGTCTTCCTGATGTGGCTGGGCGAGCAGATCGACCGCTTCGGCATCGGTAACGGCGTCTCGCTCATCATCACCGCGGGCATCCTCACGGGCATGCCCGGGGCCGTGCTCAAGGTCATCGATAACTTCGACCCCACCGCCCCCGAGAAGATGGGCTGGATGCACATCATCCTGCTCGCCGGCGGGTTCGTCCTGGTCGTTGCCGGCTCAGTCATCATGACCGTCGCCCAGCGCCGCATCCCGGTGCAGCAGGCCAAGCACACCCGCGGGCGCCGCGTCTTCGGCGGGCAACGCTCCTACCTGCCCCTCCGCGTCAACCACGGCGGCGTGATGCCGATCATCTTCGCTTCGTCGCTGATGATCTTCCCCTCGGTCGTCTTCGGCGCCCTGCACGACTCGGTCCCCCAGGGCGAGCAGATCGGGTGGTACTACGAGACGGTCCGCTGGCTCAACGACGCCTTCCAGATGGGCGAATTCCCGTACGTCGTGGTTTACATCGGGATGGTCTACTTCTTCAGCTACTTCTGGATCACCGTCCAGTTCAACCCTGAAGAGATGTCCAAGCAGCTGCGCGACCACGGCTCGTTCATCCCGGGCCTCCGCCCGGGCCCGCGGACCGCCGAGTACCTCGAGACGGTCATGGAACGGATCACCTACGTCGGGGCGGCGTTCCTCGCCGTCATCGCCGTGCTTCCGATGGTCGTGAACAAGGGTCTCCGTGTGGACTTCGTGGTCACCCAGTTCCTCGGCGGTACGGGACTGCTCATCGTCGTCTCGGTCGCTCTGGACTTCCTCCAGCGGGTCGAGGCGAACCTGCTCATGCGGAACTACGCCGGCTTCCTCGGAGGCTCGGACGACGGTCGCGGCCCGCGGATGCGCGGCTCCCGCTGACGCCGCGCCCCTCGGGCGGCACCAGAATCTCGGGCCCGGGCACCCCCCGGACCCCCGCCCAAACCCCGGCGTATCCGGGATTTGGGCCCCGGCAAGGACGCCGACAGACAGGCCGAGGGCGTGACCCAAGCGGGGGTCGTGCCTAAAGTCTCCTCCTGCCCCGAGCGGCCCGGTTTGGGCTCGGGGCGTTGTCATCGATTTCGTCACCCCGGGGGGTCCCCGGGGTGTGTGCAGCGTCGGGTATCAGGCGGCCCCCGTGGGCCAGGCGGGTGATGCGATGAAGGTCAAAGCGAGCGTCAAGCGCGTCTGCAACCAGTGCCAGATCGTCCGGCGCAAGGGCAAGGTCCGGGTCATCTGCAAGGCCGACCCGAAGCACAAGCAGGTTCAGGGCTAACACGAGCATCCCGGACGCCCACGAGTCGGCGTCGGATTGAGGAAGAAGCATGCCGCGTATTGCTGGTGTCGACATCCCCGACCGCAAGAAGATCTACTACGCCCTGCAGTACGTGCACGGCCTGGGCCCGAAGTTTGCGGCTGACATCTGCGCCGAGGCGCAGATCAACCCGGATACCAAGGCCTCCGAGCTCACCGAGCAGGACGTCGCGCAGATCAACACCATCATCGACTCGGGCTTCCTCGTCGAGGGTGCGCTGCGTCGCCAGGTGCAGCAGAACATCCAACGCCTGCGTGACATCCGCTGCTACCGCGGCGACCGTCACCGCTCGGGCCTGCCCACCAAGGGCCAGCGCACGCGTTGCAACGCCCGCACCCGCAAGGGCCGCAAGAAGACCGTGGCCGGCAAGAAGGGCGTGAAGGGCTAAGACAGGCACCGGGCATTTGCCTTTACAGGTATTTGGCACCGGGCGACAGGACAGAACACTCGCAAGCTTCCAGCCTGACCAGACCGGTCGGGAACCCAAAGTGGAAGCGAACGGAGCGAAGCAATGGCCAAGAAGCAGAAGAAGATCCGCAAGAACGTCGTCCGGGGCATCGCCCACGTCCGCGCGACCCACAACAACACGATCATCACCATCACCGATACCAACGGCGAGACCCTCGCCTGGGACTCGGCCGGCACGATCGGGTTCAAGGGCGCCCGCAAGGCCACGCCCTTCGCCGCCACCCGCGCCGGCGAGCAGGTCGGCCAGAAGGTCCGCAAGATGGGCCTGACCGAGGTCGAGGTCAAGATCGTCGGCACCGGCGGCGGTCGCGAGTCGGCCGTCTCGGGCATGGTCTCGACGGGCATCCGCGTGACGGCGATCGAAGACCACACCCCGGTGCCCCACAACGGCTGCCGCCCCAAGAAGAAGCGCCGCGTCTGATCGCGGCTTTGTACCCCACCCCGCCCGCGACGATCGCCGGGCGGCTTGATTCAACCAGTGTTCTCGCCCGTGCAAGAAGGGGCGGCGCCGATCAGCAGGGCGTCGCATCCGTGAGCCCGAGCAAGAGCCCGCCCAGTTCCCGCTGCTGAGAGGTCACCGATCATGAGAGTTCGCTGGAGAGGTCTGGAGCTTCCCGCCCGTGTCATGCCCGACGCGAAGTACGCCGACAAGCCGACCTTCGGTCGGTTCACCGTCGAGCCCTTCGAGCGTGGCTTCGGCACGACGATCGGCAACTCGCTGCGTCGGGTGCTGCTGTCGTCGCTCGAGGGCGCGTCGGTCACCGCCGTCAAGATCACGGGCGCCGAGCACGAGTTCCAGGCGCTCGAGGGCGTGCTGGAAGACGTCACAGACATCATCCTGAACGTCAAGAACCTGGTCGTGAAGCTCGAGGGCGACCAGCCCCGCACCATGAAGCTCGCGGCCCAGGGCCCGGGCGAGGTCACGGCGGACCTGATCGAGGCGGACACCAACGTCACGATCATGAACCCCGACCTGGTCATCTGCACGCTGACCGCCGAGGTCCCCTTCGAGATGGAGTTCCATGTCGGCAAGGGCCGCGGGTACGTCCCGGCGTCCGAGCAATGGGAGCAGGTCGAGGAGCAGGAGGTCGGGCTGATCCCCGTCGACGCGATCTACTCCCCGGTGCAGCGCGTGCGCTACCGCATCGAGGACACCCGCGTCGGGCAGCGGACCAACTACGACAAGCTGATCATGGAGATCTGGACCGACGGCACCGTCACGCCCGAGATGGCGATGGTCGAGGGCTCCAAGATCCTCCGCAAGCACCTGAACCCGTTCGTGCAGTACTTCGAAGCAGGCGCCGCCCGCGTCTCGGAAGAAGCCGCGGCCGCCGCGGGTGTGGACGAGGAGCTGATCCGCAAGCTCGACATGCCGCTGGCGGACCTGGATCTTTCCGTGCGTGCGAGCAACTGCCTCGAGAGCGCGCGGATCGACACGGTCGCCCAGCTGGTGATGAAGGGCGAGCCCGAGCTGCTCAAGCTGCGCTCGTTCGGGCGCACGTCGCTGCGTGAAGTGAAGCGCAAGCTGTTGGACATGAACCTGGACCTGGGCATGGAACTGCCCGACGGGTACCAGATGCCCCAGACCGAGTCGTCCACCATGTGACGACGTTTGCGCCCGGGACCCCCGGGCGAGGAGACGAGCCATGCGCCACCGCAAGGCCGGATTTAAGCTTGGTCGGACCCGCTCGCACCGCGAGGCGATGCTGCGCAACATGGCGGTCAGCCTGTTCGAGCACGGGCAGATCACCACGACGCTGCCCAAGGCCAAGGCCCTGCAGCCGTTCGTCGAGAAGATCGTGACCAAGGCCAAGAAGGGCGACGTGCACTCGCGCCGCCAGGTCATGTCCATGCTCGGGAGCGACCGCCGCGCCTTCGCGTGGAGTCACATCCCCAAGAGCGCGACCGAGGACGAGAAGTCTGCCATCAACGACCTGCGCGAGCGGGCCGAGCAGTACTTCGACATCCCCGCGTCCGAGGAGATCGAGCGCAACCGGTACGGCGAGCTCCGCAAGGCGCCCCGCATCGTCCGCCACATCTTCGAGAACGTGGCCCCGCGCTTCGAGGACCGCCCGGGCGGGTACACCCGCATCATCAAGCTCGGCTACAACCGGCTCGGTGACGCCGGCGGCGTCGTGCTCATCCAGTTCGTCGGCGCCGAGGAAGGCCCCGAGATCGGTGGCCGCCCCTCCGGGCGTCGCCGCCAGGCCGACAAGCGGTCCGCCTTCGCTGCCAAACTCCGCAAGGAGACCAAGGCGAAGCCCGAGCCCAAGGCCGCCGAGCCCGAAGCCGAAACCGAGTCCTGAACCGGCCCTGACGGGCCCCCGGGCCCGTCCACGGCAGGACCCACGCGACCCGCCTTCGGGCGTGAATAGACTCCAGCACCGCCCGCCCCCGTGCGGGCGGTTTTTCCATGCCGACACCCCGGCGGGAGGACACACCCATGCTCGATACCGCTCACGGGCCCACCGCCCGGACCCACCGCCGACCGCGGGGCACCACCCTCGCGGCACTCGGCTCGCTCGCCCTGCTCGCCGCCCTGCCCGCGTGCGAGGAGCAGCCCACGGCCCCCGCGCCCGCCACGGCCAACAACACCGACCCTTCACCCGACCCCGCGCCCCCGACCGACACCGCCGCCCGCACCCCGGCCGGGAACGCACCCGAAGGCGTCGAGGAGATCCAGCAGGGCGCCGAGGGCGAACTGGCCGAGGGCACCAACAACGCCCGCTCCGGGCTCGCGACCCTCCCCGGGTTCGTGCCCTCAGCCAGCCCGACGAGCGAAGCCGGCCTCCGCCACACCCCCGCGTTGCCCGTCACCGCCGCCACGCCCGACGACGCCCCCGTGCTCGTGCACATCACCGTGATCGACGTGACCGAGGGCGACGACGAGTCGCTCGCGCCGCTGGCGGACTATCTCGCCGGCTCGGACGCCAGCTCCATGGACACCGACGAGGTCGAGGGGCTCTACGAGCTGCTCGGCGCCCTGCGCGAGTCGGGCGTGGTCACCATGCTCGGCGACATGCGCGCCCTCGTCCTCGGCGGCCAGCCCGCGTCCATCACCGTCAAGAACGCCATCCCCTCGGACATCCCGGGCGTGGACGCCGCCCGCGACGAGATGACCATCGACTTCGCCCCCTCCCTCACCGACCCCGTCGGCGAGGGCCCCGACGCCGAGCGGTTCGTCCGCCTCGCCGTGGACTTCCGCATGTCCCGCGAGGACTCCCCCTGGAAGATCCTCGCCAACGATCTCGGGCTCGACATCGGCCCGCGCACCCGCGTCGCCGGCACCACCGTGGTGCGCTCGGGCGAAACGTTCTTCCTGGTCCGCCGCATCGCCGGCGAGCAGGCGGACCGCGAGGTGCTCGTGCTGGTCCGCCCGCAGGTGATGCCGCAGGAGTTCAACAAGTGATCGAGCAAGTCGCGGTGAGCCTCTCGATCGCGTTGAGTGCGCCGGCAGATGCCGGCGAGATGCCGTCCATGATCCCGTGGTCGCCGCCAATCGCCCGAGTCGATGACGACTTGCGGTATTTTGATACGTGGATGGAAGCGAACGTACCGGAGATCGAGCGGTACCGCGAAGCAGTGCGGCCGGTGGGCGCCGTGTACCCGATCCAGGTATACGCACGTGATCAGTTCGGTGAGTTTTTCGATGGCGTGATTGAGTTTGCCCCCCGCATGGTGCTCGCAGGGCAACGGGAGAGTTCGCTAACTTGTATCTGCACATATGCCTGCTGGCCCGTCATCGACGGGACCGAGCTGGTCTTGCTCGAATCCGGTAGCACGTTGGATTCAGCTGCTGAACTCACGATGACGCTTCCCTCGTCCCAAAGCACGCCGTTCGGCGGCTAAGCTTTCTTCCATGCTCGACGCCCTCACCGAGATCGAAACCTCCGGCCTCGCCGAACTCGGCGCCACTTCCGACGCCGACGCACTCGAAGCCTGGCGCATCGCCTACCTCGGCACCAAGGGCAGGCTCCGCGCCGTCATGCCCATGATGAAGGACGTGCCCAAGGACCAGAAAGGTGCCGTCGGCAAGCGCCTCAACGAGGTGAAGTCCAAGCTCGAGTCCGCCTTCGAGGCGAAGCAGTCCGGTTCCGCGGGCAAGGGCCCCGACGGCCCCGCGATCGACATGACCGAGCCGGGCGTCATCGACACCCACGCCGTCGGCCGCCGCCACATCCTCAGCCGCGTCCGCGAGGAACTCGTCGAGGTCTTCGCCCGCATGGGCTTCGGCGTCGCCCAGGGCCCCGAACTCGAAGACGACGAGCACAACTTCGTCAAGCTCAACATCCCCGCCGACCACCCGGCCCGCGACCCGATCGATAACTTCTACGTGGACGATCCGGCCACGACCGCCGTGCCCCGGATGCTTCGTTCGCAGACCTCGACCGTGCAGATCCGCACACTCGAGGACGCCGTCGCCAAGGGGTGGGGGCCCCCGGTCAAGGTCGTCAGCCCCGGCCGCGTCTACCGCCCGGACACCGTGGACGCGACGCACTCGTTCATGTTCCACCAGATCGAAGGCCTGCACATCGACCGCGGCGTCTCGATGGCCGACCTCAAGACCACGCTCTTCCAGTTCGCCCGCGCCTACTTCGGCGACGACGCCGAGGTCCGCCTCCGCCCCAGCTTCTTCCCTTTCACCGAGCCCAGCGCCGAGTTCGACATGAAGATCGCGCTGCGCCCGGGCGACGAGCCAGCCTGGATCGAGCTCGGCGGCTGCGGCATGGTGGACCCGAACGTCCTCAAAGCCTGCGGGCTCGACCCCGACGAGTGGTCCGGCTTCGCCTTCGGCTTCGGTATCGAACGCCTCGCGATGGGCAAGTACGCCATCCCGGACATCCGTATGCTCTTCGAGAACGACGTGCGGTTCCTGACGCAGGTCTAGCCGCACGGTTTTCCGATATCACCCGCCGCCCGCTCGGGCGGCCGCGACAGGGGGACAACCGATGACCGAATACGACGCGTCGCCGCCCACGGAATTCGACCCGGCCGATCCGGAGTTGTTCGTCGAGGCGCCCAAGTGGCCCAAGGTCGT
>BQJQ01000032.1 GCA_021604785.1 Phycisphaeraceae bacterium | reverse complement strand
CCTCAACGAGAGCTCGGGCACCGACGACTACTTCCGCTCGGGCGCCGTTCTCACCATCGCGCTCGGCGAAACGCCCTGCCTCGCCGACTGCGACGCCAACGGCACCCTGAACATCGACGACGTGGACTGCTACGTCGCCGGGTTCATCGCGACCGACCTGAGCGTCGCCGACTGCGACGGCAACGGCACCCTGAACATCGACGATGTGGACTGCTTCGTCGCCGCCTTCGTCGCCGGGTGTCCCTGAGCAAGCCCGCCGCAAGACCAACCGCGCGTGCGCGCCCGAAACGGCGCGCACGCGATTCCCCCGGGCTCACTGCCCCGCGAGCATCATCTCGATCTGCTGGGCCACCGCGCTCGCAGCCCCGTCCATGTTCGTCATCACCGCGACGCTGTACCCGGCGTGCGGGTACATCCGCAGCTCCGCGTTGATCCCCGGGAATCCGCCGTTGTGCCCGTACCGCGCGCCCAGCACCGGGTGCTCGGCCAGGCCGAACCCGAACCCGTACCCCTCCGAGCCCAGCTCGGGCTTGGCGCTCGTCAGCATCGAAAGCGTGGACGCCGACACCAGCTCCCCGCCCTGCAGCGCCTTGGCGAACGCGAGCAGGTCGGGCGACGTGCTGAACCCGCCGCCCGCGGGCCCGCCCTTGATCGAGTGCAGGAAGTAGTTGTTCGTCCACCCGCGACCCTCGAGCCACCGCCGCCCGTCGTCGTCCTTGTTCAGCGAGACCCCCCCGGGCGTGTACCCGATCGCCAGGTTCTTCACCGGGATGTCCATGTCGTACGAGTCGCTGTCGCCCATCCCCGCCGGCCCGCACAAGCTCTCGCGCACATAGTCGTAATAGCTCGTCCCGCTCGCCGCCTCGACGATCTTGCCCAGCAGGTAGAACCCCGCGTTCGAGTACGCCCACCGCGTGCCCGGGTCGAACGCGAGCTCGTCGTCTACGAACAGCGTGATGTAATCGTCGATCGAGCGGTACGTCACCTTGGACGAGTTCATGAACTCCTCGGTGAAGTGGCTCCCCATGCCCGACGTGTGGCTGAGCAGGTGACGGATCTGCACCCGATCGCGCACATCCTCGTTGGGATAGTCCGGGAGATGCGCACCGACGGTGTCGTCGTAGCTCAGCTTGCCCTGCTCTTCGAGCGTCGCGATCGCGACCGCCGTGAACATCTTGTTCATGGATCCCATGTTGAACTTCGTGTCCATCCGGTTGGGAACGTCGAACCGCCGGCTCGCCAGCCCCGCGGCCCGTGTATAGACCACCTCGCCGTCCTTCGAGATCGCGACGGTGCCCGAGAACATGTCCGCCTCCGTCATGCGGTCGATCAGCGCATCGACGGCTTCGCCCAACGCCTCGCCCTCGAGCGGCTCGACCGGTTCGAGGAACGACGGCCGACGCGCCGGCGCGAAGTACATCATCGTCAGCATGTGCGGCTCGTCCGCCTCGACCTCCGCGACAATCGCGTGGTACCCCCCGGTTACCGTCGACCGCAGGATCGCCACCAGCTGGTCCCGCGGCGGGTCGTACGTCCGGAACCCGACGATCTCGAGCGGCCCCGTGCTCGCGAGATGCCGGCCCCACACCTCGGCGTGCTCATGCGCAGGCGCCTCCGCGAACGCCCCGCTGAAGTGCGCGCGCACCGCCGCGCCGATCTGATCGGCGTCCCCGCTGTTGTACGCCTCCACCAGCGCCGGCATGCGCGCCGCCCCGGGCATGCCCTCGGGCACCCCGGGGGTGTCCGTGTAGTCCCCCTGCGCGCGCGCGCTCGGAGCGAGAAATGCGACCAACATCCAGACGGCCAACGCCGTCCCAACCAAACGCGCGTGCATCATCGAAAGCCTCCGGGGGTGCGTGCAGGAACAGATGCACGAAAACCGCTGCGCTGTCGCAAAGATGCGAGAAAATCGACGCCGATACAGGCGCCCATCGAACACCGGGCGCGCGGGCGATCCAAAAACGACACCGCAGCCCGGAACACCCTCCCCTCTCCGTCGGGGTTCCTGGGCTGCGTGTGCCAATCGGTTTGCCGAGTCTCTCTCCTCCACCTGGTGGGGTGGCGGTGGCAAACCGTGGGCCGCCAAAGTACACGACGCCTCGCCCGCGCACAACGCGCTGAGGCCCGTTTGAGTCTCGTTTTCATGAACTGAACCGAACTCTCACGCTCATCAGCCCTCGGGCCCCGTCAGGCCGCTGCCTGTAGGCGCCAGGCCCGCGTCGCCGGCAAGGACAAGCACGTACCGGTAGGCCCCGACCCCCCCGTTTCCGAGGGTTCGGGTGCCGCTAATTTTGCCCAGATTCTCAGCCAGCACACCCTCGTTCGACCCCTCGTCAACACGGAGCACGAGCACCGTGCCGTCTGGAATCGTTTCCATGCCCCCGAGCCCGGGGACCCACCGGAACACGGGGGCGTCGGGCCCGAGGGCGTCGCGTGCCGCCGCGAGCACCTCTGGGCGCGCCTCGATGAGGTGGTCCGCCCAGACTTCGCCCGGCGCCGCGTCGCCGATTTCGGGCGCCAGCATCGCCGCGATCTCGTGACCCGCGTCGCGTCCGGAGGTCGCCCGGAACGCGCGCTCTCCGGTTGCGATCCAGACCCACGCGCCGACGAGCAGCGCGAGCGTGACCGCCGCGGGGTGCCCGAGCATCATCACCCGCCCGATGGCGCGCCGCTTGGGCATGAATGCGCCCGCATCGTCTGCGCCGCCGAGCACGCCCCGTGCGACGTGCGCCGCCAGCGGCGCCACGAACACCGCCGCGGGCATCGCGTAGCGCACGTTCCCCACGCCCGCGAGCAGGAACACCCCCAGCGTCGCCAGCGTCGCCCACGCGAGCGCCCGGGCGACGCGGTACCGATCACCCGCGTCAGGGTCGACCACCTCGGCGCGCGCGTCGGGCCCCCACGGGAACAGCAGCACCAGCGACACGGGCAGCATCGCCAGCAGCGCTCCGGGTGCCAACCCGGCGAGCTTGAGCGCCCACCCCGGCGTGAACAGGAACGCCGCCGCGCTCTGCGTGACGGCAGTCTCGCCGGTCGAGTCGATGGCGCGCGCGATCAGGCCGAGCACCGCGACCAGCGCCGCGGCCCCGATCAGCGCCGGCACCCACAGCCGCCACGACGCGATGGGCGTGACGCGCCGATGCACGATGCACGCCGCCACCCCGGCCCCCGCGAGCGCCGGCAGCCCCGCCGGGCCCTTCATCAGCATCATCCACGCGACGCCCGCGCCCGCGAAGGCGACCCACCCCACGGCGCGCGCGCCCGGCGTGCGGTCGCGACGCACGAGCAGGTCGAGCACCGTCAGCCCCGCGACCTGCACGCCCAGCATGTGCAGCGCCTCGATCTCGGCGTGGCGCCCGATCGTCCACATCCAGGGCATGAGCGCCTGCGCGATCCCGCCGGCGAGCGCCCACCGGCGCCCGAACCAGCGCCACGAGAACCCCCACGCAACGAACGCCATCGCGCACGCCGCGAGGGCCGACGGCGCGCGCGCGCCCAGCTCGGTTTCTCCAAGCACCGCGCCCGACGCCCCGATCGCCCACGCGATCCCCGGCGGCTTGCGCAGGTACGCCTGAGAGAACATCCGGGGCACGACCCAGTCGCCCGACTCGAGCATCTCCCACCCGGGCACAGCCCGGTGCCCCTCGGTTGCCGTCAGCCCGCCCGCGCCCAGCCAGGGGAGATAGACGAGCGCGCACACGATCGCGAGGATCGCCGCTTGGGCGCGCGGGCTCTGGATGATGCGGGGTGTCGGCACCGGGCCAGCCTACGCGGAAGGGGTCACCCGCCGTCGGCCCCGGTCGGCGCGGGGTCGGCGGGGGGGATCGCGGCGGTGGCGCCGTCGTACGCGATCGGCTCGCCCGTGCGCACGGACTCGGCGATCGCCCCGGCCCACGTGTCGAGCATGGGGCGCAGGACCGTGTTCTTGCTCGGGTCGTGCCCGAAGTTGGGGCACTCGGCGTACGCCTCATTCAGCGGCACGCCCTGCTCGATGTGGCGGTAGAGCGTCACCAGCCCGCCGGTCCGCTCGGACCCCGCCGAGCAGTGGACGAGCACGGGCTGGTTCGCGGGGTCGTTGATGATGCGGAGCGCCTCGGCGTACATGTTCGGGTCGCCCGTGCCGTCGCCGAAGAGGGGGAGGTAGACGTAGCGCACGCCCATGGCGTCGGCGGTGTCGATCTCGCGCTGCTCGGAGCGGGAGTCGCGCAAGTGCCCGCCGAGGTCGACAATGGTGCGGATGTCGTGGTCCTCGATGACGCCCGCGAGGGACGCGGGGGTGAGCACGCCCGAGCGGTAGAGCTGGCCCTCGCGGACGACGCCGAAGTTCTTGGGGCTCACGTTGGGGACGACCGCCGCGATGACGAACCAGGCCCCGAGCCCGATGACCGCGGCCGTGACCACGGCGTTGCGCGTGAAGTTGGGCCACGACCACGAGGAGGCGGGGCGGGCGTCGGCGGGGGGGGTGTCCTCTGCAATCGGCATGCCGGATCGTACCCTCCGAGTACAATGTCTTTGTGACACCGGCCCCCCCGAACGGAAGCTCGCGTAAACCGCCCCCCGAGGGCGGGTTGTCGGCGTACCCGTCGGCGGTGGACCGCCTGATTTCCGCTTTCGCCTCGCTGCCCGGGATCGGGCGCCGGTCCGCCGAGCGGCTGACGTTTCACCTGCTCAAGGGTGACGAGGCGACCGCGATGGCCTTCTCGCGGGCGGTGGCCGATCTCAAGCAGACCGTCCGCCACTGCCCGGTCTGCTTCAACCTCGCCGACGCGGACGACGTCTGCGGCGTGTGCGCCGACCCGGAGCGTGAACGAGGGCGTGTGCTGGTGGTCGAGCAGCCTCGGGACCTGATCGCGCTCGAGCAGACGGGGATGTACCGGGGGCTCTACCACGTGCTGATGGGGCGGCTGGACCCCTTGGACGGCGTGGGCCCGGGCGAGCTGACGGTCGAGCGGCTGCTGTCGCGTCTGGACGACCCCGCGCGCAACGCCGGGGGCGTGAAGGTCGAAGAAGTCATTCTCGGACTGAACCCGACGCTCGAGGGCGACGGGACGGCGCTGTACCTGAATACCGAGATCAAATCGCGCGGCGTGCGGGTCACGCGTCTGGCGCGGGGGCTGCCGACGGGCGGGCAGCTGGAGTTCGCGAATAAGGCGGTCCTGGCCGATGCCATCCAGGGGCGCCAGTCGATGGAGTGACCGGCGTTCGGCGCCATTCCCATGCGTTTCGACACCTCCCAACACATGAAGCTCGGCCAGCAGATGAAGCTGGCGCCCAGGATGATCCAGTCGATGGAGATCCTGCAGATGCCCCTCGCCGAGCTTGAGGAGCGGATCGAGCAGGAGCTCGAATCGAACCCGACGCTGGAGCTGTCGGATGGGAGCTCGGAAGACGCGGGGGGGGAGGACCGCGAGCGTGCGTCCGATGGTGATGCCGCGACGGATCTCGGCGAGGCGAACGCGGGGGACGGGGCGGACGACTTTGCGCGCCTGAACGAGTTCGAGGCCGACAACCCGGAGTACACCGACAACGCGTACGACGGGGCGTACGAGCGAGACCGGGGCTCGGGCACGAACGAGCGGGCCGAGCACACGCCGACGTACTCCGAGGCGCGCCACGCGGGCGAGCGGGACGGGAAGATGGACGCGATGGCGTCCGCGCCGGCCCGGTCGGCGTCGCTGGCCGACCAGCTGCTCGGGCAGTGGGGGCTGGTGGACGTGGACGATCGGCTGCGCCCGCTGGGCGCGCAGATCATCGAGTTCCTCGACGACGACGGGTTTTTGCGGACTGAGCTGGGCGAGGTCGCAGACCGGGCGCCCGAGGGCGTGAAGTCTGATGAACCGACCGCGGCGGACTGGGAGCTGGCGCTGCGGGCGGTGCAGGTGCTGCTCGAGCCGGCGGGGGTGGCGGCGCGGGATGCGCGGGAATGCCTGCTGCTGCAACTCGACGCGATCGAGGACCAGGCGGAGGGGGATGACGATCTGCCGCGGGTCGGGACGGCGGCGGGGCTCGAGGCGGCGCGGACGCTGATCGCGGACCACTTTGATGACCTGATGAACAACCGGTTGCCTCGGATCGCGTCCAAGAGCGGGCTGACGCTCGAGGAGATCAACGCGGGCATCGAGGTGATGCGCCGGCTGAGCCTGGCGCCGGCGCGTCGGCTCGTGCACGAGCAGCACACGGCGATCACGCCCGACGCCGAGGTCGAGTACGACGACGAGAATGATCGGTACGTGGCGTATCTCACCGATTCGCGCGCCAGCCAGCTGCAGATCAACCGGGATTATGCGCTGATGGCCAAAGACCGGAAGGTCGATCAGAAGGACCGGAACTTCATCCGGACGAATCTGAGCAACGCGCAGTGGCTGCTCGACGCGGTGGGGCAGCGCCGTTCGACGATGCTGCGGGTGATCAACGTGGTGGTCGAGGAGCAGCGGGAGTTCTTCGACTACGGGCCCGAGGCGCTCAAGCCGCTGCCCATGAAGACGGTGGCGGACCGGCTGGGCGTGCACGTCGCGACGGTTTCGCGCGCGGTGGCGGACAAGTGGGTGCAGACGCCGCGGGGGGTGGTGGCGCTGCGGGGGTTCTTCACGCAGGGGCTGGCGACCGAGTCGGGCGAGGACGTGAGCGCGAACGAGGTGCGTGCGGCGCTCAAGGACATCGTCGATTCTGAGGACAAGGCGAAGCCGTACTCGGACGAGTCGCTGGTAAAGCAGCTGAAGGAGCGCGGGTACGACATCGCGCGCCGGACGGTGGCGAAGTACCGCGGGCAGCTTGATTTGCCGAGCGCGAGGATGCGCAAGCAGTTCTGAGCCGATCCAATTGCCAAAGGGATATGCGGGTGCCCTTGCTCGCCGCGGAGCGGCGCAGCGAGGCGGATCACGACTGCGCCGAAGCCCGCGAGTCGTGGCACCCGGCGGTTCGGGTTGAATCAGTGAGATTCGATACGCCGCCCGCACTCGGGGCAGGTTTCGTCGGGAAGGCCGTGGAGGTCGTAGCCGCAGTCGCAGTACCCAGGTTGAGTTTGCTTTGTTCTGCGCAAGACGCAGTAGATCCCCGCGCCGGTCAGGGTCATCCCGGTGAGTAGGACGATAATGCCGATCAGATGGAGTCGGAAACCCATCGCCGGGAACATAACGCACAGAGCAATCGATCCGAAGAAGAAACAAAGGACCTCGGGCGCGGTGCGCCGATCGCTCACCGCATCCCCGCGAGCTTGCGGACGGTGGCGTCGAAGCCGCGGACCATCGAGGCGTGGATGCCGTAGACCACGGCGAGGTAGATCGCCCCGGCGACGACCGCGCCGATCGCCAGCGAGACGCGGGCGGTCGCGAGCCCGCCCGGGCCCGCGTTTGTTGTTTCGCGCATCGAGTGGAAGGGTGTGACGACGCAGTCGAGCACGCTGGCGGGGGAGAGGGCGGCGAGGGCCGGGCCCACGGCGACGAACTCGCCGGCGGAGTTCCACGCGCACAGCCCGATCACGCCCGCGATGACGGCGACCACGCCCACGGTGCCCACGACCGATCCGAGCGTGCCCTTGCTCTTGAGCGACCAACTGAGCCCGACCATGACGCAGAACGCCATGAAGGGGATGAGGACGGCGGCGGCGACGAGCCCGGCTTCGGGGAGGACGGCGGGGATGAAGACGGGCGTGGTGCCGGGGGCGAGGGTGGAGATGTCGCCGGTGAACGAGGTCATGCGCTCGGAGCGGTCGAAGACCATGTACGAACCGGCGCCGCCCTCGCGGCCGAACCCGCCGAAGAAGGAGTAGAGCCCGGCGAGCAGCAGCGTGCCCGAGGGGACGGCGATCATCGGGATCAGGTACGCGACGAGCCCGCGGAGCTTGCCCGAGAGGTAGATGCCCGGCGTGATGGGGGTGGTCAGCAGCAGGTCGAGCGTGCCGTCCTCGCGTTCACGGGAAACGGCGGTGGCGGCCATGTTGATCGCGACCAGCGCGATGACGGCGGTCTCGGTCCAGACGAGGCTTTTGATCGTGAACCGGAAGGTGGCGAGGTTCATGTTGCCCACGTGGAAGAGGGCGATGATCGCGACGCCGAGCAGCAGGCCCATCGCGATGAACGACCAGCGGGCGAGGATGCGGCCGAATGTGGCATTGCGGGCGGCGGCTTCGCGCCAGGCGATCGGGTTGGCCCACACGGCGCGGGGGGGGCGGTGCTCGGCGCCCTCGGCGCCCAGGCCCATGACCTTGCGGTACCACGGGACGCCCGAGCGCGGGCGGCGGACGGCCGAGGCGAGCCCGCCGGCGCGGACGGTCAGCATGCTCGCGGCCATCAGCGCCAGGCTCAGCAGGAACGACCCCATGCACCACGCCGTCACCGGCGACTCGAGAAATAACGCCGCCAAACCCGTGTGCGAGCCCGCATCCGCCCGCGGGTAGCTCGCCGGGCTCAGCAGTGCTTTGAGCGACAGGAACGGGTTGATCCCCGTCATCCACGTCACGCCCTTGCTCGTCGTGTTCTGGATGTACTCGTCGATCGCCCACGTCGCGGCGATGTAGCTGATCACCGAGACGTAGAACGCGAAGACCGCCCGGCGTCCCGCGAGGCGCGAGACCGCCAGCGCGATCGCGATGGTGCCGACCAGGAGCGCCGCGCACCCGGCGACGAGGTAGCTGGCGAAGATGGAGCGCCCGGGCACGCCGCCGAAGTATTGCGTGAGCGCGAACAGGGGAAGCGAGGCGAAGAGCAGGCCGAGGATGAAGAAGATGCGCCCGAAGAGGTTGCCCAGCACGATCTCGCCCTGGCTGAGCGGCGTGGTGAGCAGGATGTCCCAGCTCTTTGGGTTTGCTTCCTGGGCGATGGCGCCGGCCATGAAGACGGGGGCGAGGACGCAGATCAGCCCGATCTGGAGGTAGGCGATCCAGACGAAGCTGTTGGAGCCGGTGGCGGCGAGCGCGCGGTAGCTCAGGTTGGTGCCGCTCGCGTTGACCACGAGCATCCAGAGCAGCACGAGGATCATGACCGCGAGGTACGCCGAGCGGACGTACATGTGCTTGTCGCGGCGCGAGGCGTTCTTGACCAGGCGGACGGCGATCGGGTTGGTCGGGCCGAGCCGGAGCAGCCATTGCAGGAGGACGGGCATCGGCAACTGTACGGGGCGGGGGGCCGGGCGGTCGCACCCGCGCGGGAGAAGGGGCGCACGAAAAAGCCCCGCGCCTGGAGAGGCGCGGGGCCGGTCAGAGATCAGAGCAAGGCGGCCGACCCCGAACGGGCGGGCGGGACGCCTGAGCGATCAGCGGCGACGACGGGCGGCGAGGAGGCCGCCCATGGCCAGCAGCGCGGCGCTGCCCGGGGCCGGGATCGTGAAGCTGAACAGGTGGAAGTCGTCGCCCACGAGGGTGCCGCTGCCGACCTGGTTGCCGTTGACGTTGAGGCCGAAGGCGCCCGTGGCGGTGCCGGCGGTGGCGAGCTGGTCGCCGAACTCGGAGTTGAACCCGCCGACGACGATGAGGTACGTCGTGTCGGTGGTGAGCGAGGCGTTGATGAGGCTCCAGAGCCCGCCGGGCCCGCCGTTGGCGGCGTTGTCGTCGTTGGTCGCGATCAGCGCGCCGTCGATCGTGTAGATCGCGAGCTCGGTGTCGGTCGTACCACCGTCGTTGGTATCGAGCGCGAAGCTCGAACTGAGCTGGCCGAGCGCGGTGATGGCCGGGCCTGCACCGGAGAACTCGAAGGAGGTGTTGTCCCACTGGGCGTCGGCGACGGCGTCGCCGCCGTCGTCGAAGGACTCGAAGGAATCGAACTGGAAGTTGTCGCCGTTGTTGGCCCAGAAGAGGCCGGTGCGGCTGGCCGTCACGTTGATGGTGCCGGTGAAGCCGGTGGTCGTGGTCGGGTTGAACTCGAGCGCCGAGCCGCCGTTGACGCTGATGTTCCAGTCGGCCTCGGACGCGAACGTCGCGGTGTTGATCTCAGTGAGATCGCCGCTGAACGACATGGTGCTGAAGATGGTGCTGGTGCCCGTGTAGGTCGAGTTGACCGTGGCGCCGTCCGAGGCGGTGGCGCCCGGGATCAGCACGGTGAACTGGGCGCTGGCGAGCCCGGCCGAAGCGGCGAGGGCCAACATAGCAGTGGTGGTACGCATGGGTTTCTCTCTTTCTCTCTTCTCTCGTGACCCCGGGAGACCCCCCGGGGACAACACCCGCCGAGGCGGGCACACAACTGGCACTCGGTGCGGATCTCCGGATCGCCCGCACCGACAGGAAAACGGGGCAGAACACCCCACAGGCACAGGCGCCGCCCCACGGTCGCCGTCGCGATCGAGAAGCCGTTCCTGTGGTGTCCAGGCTGATTGTGGCGGGAGTCTCTCTGTCTCTCTTACCCGCACAAGGCCGAAGGCACGCCTGTACGGTACCCAGGGCGCGAAGATTGGGTCAAGAGCTTTCGCAGTATTTGAACAATTCCATGTTGCCGGCGGGGGTGCCCAGGGCAGGCCCGCGGGAGCCATAAAAAAACACCCCGCCGAAGCGGGGTGCTGGGGAGTCGAATTCGGGCCTTGTGCGGGCGTTAGGTCGAGGCGCTGCCCGCGGCGGGCTGCTCTTCGGGCTCGGGGGGGGCCTCCGAGGGGGCGTCCAGCTCGGGCCGGTGCTCGGGGGCGAAGGACAGCTTGTCCTCACCCTCGTTCCGGGAGATCTGGATGAAGTTCTTCCCGTGCAGTTCGCCCGAGAGGAGCATCTCCGAGAGCGGGTCCTCGATGTAGCTCCCGATCGCCCGACGGAGGGGGCGGGCGCCGTAGTCGGGGTTGTACCCCTTGTCGATGAGGAACTCGCGGGCCTTGTCGTCGAGCCCGATGTGGATGCCCTGCACCTTGAGGCGTTCGCCGACCTTGTCGGTCTCGAAGACGACGATGTCGACGAGGTCCTCCTTGGCGAGCGGCTGGAAGACGATGACGTCATCGAGGCGGTTGATGAATTCGGGGCGGAAGAACCGCTCGATCTCCTTCATCAGGATGCCCTTGATGTTGTCGTAGTCGACTTCGGTGGACCGCTTCTGGAACCCGAACCCGCCGCCGCCCTTGATCAGGTCCGCCCCGATGTTGGACGTCATGATGATGACGGTGTTGCGGAAGTCCACGTGGCGGCCGAACGAGTCGGTCAGGCGGCCCTCTTCCATGATCTGGAGGAGCATGTTGAAGACGTCCGGGTGGGCCTTCTCGACCTCGTCGAGCAGGACGACGGCGTAGGGGCGGCGCCGGATCTGCTCGGTGAGCTGGCCGCCCTCTTCGTAGCCGACGTACCCGGGGGGCGCGCCGACGAGCCGCGAGACGTTGTGCTTCTCCATGTACTCGGACATGTCGAGGTGGATGAGCGCCTCGGCGTCGCCGAACATGAACTCGGCGAGCGCCTTGGACAGCAGCGTCTTGCCCACACCAGACGGGCCCACGAAGATGAAGCTGCCCATCGGGCGCTTCGGGTCCTTCAGGCCAGCCCGGGCGCGGCGGATCGACTTGGCGACCGCCTTGATCGCCTCGTTCTGCGAGATGACCGTCTTGTGCAGCTCGGCCTCGAGCCCGAGCAGGCGCTGGGCCTCCTCGTTTTCGAGCCGCGTCAGCGGGACGCCGGTCATCTTGGACACGACCTCGGCGATCACATCCTCGTCGACCGTGCCCGACGCTTCCTGCTGCTTGGCACGCCACTCGTTCTGCGTGTCTTCCTTCTTCTTGCGGAGCTTCTCGGCCTGGTCGCGCAGCTCGGCGGCCTTCTCGTAGTCCGCGTTCTTGACCGCCTCGTCCTTGTCGATGCTCAGGCGCTCGATCTGCGCCTCAAGGTCGGCCAGGTTCGGCGGCTTGTTCATGCTCTTGATACGCACCCGCGCACCCGCCTCGTCGATCACGTCGATCGACTTGTCGGGCTGCACGCGGCCGGTGATGTACCGCCCGCTCAGCTCGACGGCGGCCTTGATCGCGCCGTCGGTGATCGTCACGCGGTGGTGGTCCTCGTACTTGTCCTTGAGCCCCTTGAGGATCTCGATCGCCTGGGCCGGGCTGGGCGGGTCGACCGGGATCGACTGGAACCGGCGGGCAAGGGCCGCGTCCTTCTCGATGTACTTGCGGTACTCGTCGAAGGTCGTCGCGCCGATGCACTGGATTTCGCCGCGGGCGAGCGCGGGCTTGAGCACGTTGGACGCGTCGATCGCGCCCTCGGCGCCGCCGGCGCCGACGAGCGTGTGCAGCTCGTCGATGAACAGCACGACGTTCTTGGCCTTGCGGACCTCGTTCATGACGGCCTTGATCCGCTCCTCAAACTGCCCGCGGTACTTGGTGCCCGCGACCATCATCGCCAGGTCCAGCACGACCAGGCGCTTCTCGTGGAGGATCTCGGGCACGTCGCCCGCGACGATGCGCTGGGCCAGGCCCTCGACGATCGCCGTCTTGCCCACGCCGGCTTCACCCAGCAGGACGGGGTTGTTCTTGGTGCGCCGGCACAGGACCTGCGTCACGCGCTCGATCTCGTTGGCCCGCCCGATGACGGGGTCGAGGGTGCTTTCCTTGGCGAGCTCGGTGAGGTCGCGGCCGAAGCTGTCCAGCGCCGGGGTGCGGCTCTTGGACTTGCCGCGTGCGGCGCCGCCCTCGCCCGTGGGCCCGCCCGCGATGGCGGTCTCGCCGTCGGACTCGGACCCGGCGCCGAGCAGGTTGAGGACCTCCTCGCGGACCTCTTCGAGCTTGAGCCCGAGGTTCATCAGCACCTGGGCGGCGACGCCGTCGTGCTCACGCAGCAGCCCGAGCAGCAGGTGCTCGGTGCCGACGTAGTTGTGGTTCAGGTTGCGGGCTTCCTCGATCGCGTACTCGATGACCTTCTTGGCACGCGGCGTCTGGGGCAGCTTGCCCATCGTCACCATCTCGGGCCCGGCCTTGACGAGCTTCTCGACCTCGAGGCGCACCTTCCGCAGGTCCACCTCCAGGTTCTTGAGGACGTTGGCGCCGACGCCGGAGCCTTCCTTGACGAGCCCGAGCAGGATGTGCTCGGTCCCGATGTACTCGTGGTTGAACCGCTGCGCTTCCTGGTTGGCCAGCGCCATCACCTTGCGGGCTCGGTCTGTGAATCGTTCGAACATGCTTTCCTCCCACACCGGGCGGCATTTCCGCCACCCGATATTCGGATCGTAGGGGCACGCTGTTTCGCGCCTTGCCAAAGGGATAAACCAAGCCGGACGCGCAAACCTTCCCGCGTCACCCCTCTATCGGTTGCATCGTGGGTGCCAGTTCGTCAAACCCGCGGACTGGCGGACAGACGCGTTTGCCCTTGCGGGCGCGGGGTTTGCGCTCGTTTTCGGCAGGGCGGACCGGCCACAAACCTGCCGAATCGGCAGATGCGAGGGCGGATTGGGGTGTCATCGTCGCGGGGCGGTTTTTTATTGCCGGCCCGAGAACCCGGGTGCCGAGGGCACGATCGAGAACGGCACGATCGCCTCGGCGACCGCCTGCTTGTTCTCGTCGCGCATGACCACCTTCAGGTTGTACTTGCCAACGCTCAGGTTCTCGGGCAGGTACGTCTGGTTGATCAGGTAGTAGTCCCGGATCTTGTTCCGGCTGACTGAGCGGTCCGTCTCGGCGCCGCGCCCCATCACCAGCAGGTCGTCGGCGTCGTGGAAGATCTCGAGCGTCTGGCTCAGCGTGACCTCCCACCGCGCCAACCCGTCGTCGCCGACGAGCGGGCGCCGGCCGAACCGGTCCACCTCGACGTACACGATCACCGGCTGACGCCGACCAGACACGAACTGGTACGACCCGTCGGGGGCCTTGGGGAACATGTCGTACTGCCCGTACCCGAGCACCCGCGTGCACAGCTCGGCGGCGGCGATCTTGAGCGGGGCGTGCTCGTCGAGCTTCTCTTTCACCTCGCCCAGCAGGTCCGAGACGTGCCCGGCGTCGGGCATGCCCCCGCCCGCGCTGAGCCCGGACAGGAACTCGTGGGCCGCCAGCAGCGTGCGGACCTCGTCGGGCATCAGCACGCCCGACTCGGTCAGCTCATACAGCGCCCCGGGGCTGAGCGTCTCGAGCCCGGCCAGCGCCAGGCCCATGCGGTAGGGCTCGTCGCTGTTGTCGGCGATCTCGCCGAGCACGGCGACCAGCTCGTCCACCAGCTCGTTCTTGCGGTCCTCGGGCGAGCGGGGCGCCATGCGGGGCATCGAGCCGTCGGCGGACGCGAGCGTGGTGTTCGCCTCGACCGGGCGGCCCTGCAGGGTGCCGGTGGGGGCGGTCCGGACCGGCGTGGTCGTCGGGCGGGAGCTCGTGACGGCGCTGAGTGCCGGGTCCGAGTTGGTATCGTGGACCGTGATCGGGGCCGCGTTCTGGGTGGTCGCGGGCGGCGTGCTCGAGCGATCGACCACGCGGACCGGCGACATCGTCTCGGGCGAGGTGCCCGCGGACGAGCCGGGCATGTCCTCGATCGTGATCGCGCCCGAGGAGGCCGGGGCGGGCGACCGAGCGGCAACCACTGATTCAGGGGTGCTTGTTTCCTGGTCCCCCAGGCTCGACAGGCCCGCGTTGGGCGAGCCTGTGTTCGACGCGACGGCGTTGAGGGCCGGGTCGGAAATGGTGGTCGCCGGGGGCGTCGTCGACGCGACCTGCACCGGGGCGTACTGGCTCGAACCGGTCGGCCCGAGCTCCGCTGAGGGGTCGTACCCGCTCGGGTTGGTCGTCTGGCGCGACGCGACTGCCTGCGGGGGCGTCGCGGGGGTGGACGCGGACTTCGAGAAGTACTCGTCGAGCAGGCGGGCGGACTCGGCGACTTGCGCCGCCTGGCGCTCGTCAGCTGGGGCGGGGGCCTCGCCGGCGATGAGCGTGGGCGTGGGCTTCTTGGCCGACAGGCTGGCGAGCCCGGCGTTCACCTCGGGCTCGGCGGGGCGGGCATCGCCCCCGGTGCCCTTGTACGGGCGGTACCGGTCCTTGCCGGCGGTGTCGGTCGTCTCGCACCCGCCCGCCAGGCCCACGGCGATCGCGGTCCCGGCGAGGGCGGCGACCATGCGGGGGTCGCGCAGGGCGGAGAGGAATCGGTTTGCACGCTGATCGTCGCGCGTCGGCACAGTCGAGCCTCCTGCTCGGCGCGGGCAGAGCCACCACGGTCTCCGCCGCCGCCTCGGAGCGGTATCGGGGTTCGGAACAGATAGTGTACGGAAATGGTCAGCGCTTGGCGGGCGCACAGGCTGCGCACATGGTGATTGCGAGCCTTTCGAGCACCCGGTCGGGGCGTCCGAGCCCGGATTTTTGGGCCGCGTCCGCGTCGATCGCCCTGGCGAGCAGGCGGCGGGCCTCGGCGGGATCGGTCCTGCCGGCGATCGCGAGCAGCTCGTGCTGGCCCGGGCCCCAGACTTTGAGCTCGCGGGCGGCGGACCGGGCATCGACGCCCTGGGCCTTAGCGGCTGACAGGCCCGCGAGCTTGCGGGCCAGGTCCACGCAGGCGAAAGTCATGGGCACCGCGGCGTCTCGCGGGGCGCCGTCGAGCACCCGCCGGAGGTGGCCCACAGCACGCTCCGGGTCGCCCGAGAGGATCTCGGCCTGCACCGACCACAGCTCCTCCTCGCGCGTCTGCCCGACCAGCTCGACAACCTCGTCCCGCCCGATCGTCGCGCCCTCGGCGGTGCCCGACGCGAGCTTCTCGAGCTCGGTGTCGATGCGGCCGAGATCCGCGCCCAGGCGTGAGACCAGCAGCCGGGCGGCGTCGGGGTCGATCGGGCACCCATGTGCGTTGGCGCACCGGCGGACGGCCCACGCGGCGGCCGTCTCTTCGTTGACGGCTTCGCACTTGACGAACGTGCCGGCTTCTTCGATGAGTTTGTCCAGCTTGCCTCGGTTCCACTTCTCGGCGCGGAGCACGAGCGTCGCGCCCTCGCACGGGGCGGCGCAGTACCGCTCAAAGAGCGGGCGGGAATCGGCGTTGAGCAGGCGGTCGGCCTCATCGACGACGACCATTTTGTGCCCCGCGAGGAGCCCGAAGCTGCGGCACTCATCGAGCACCTCGGCGGCGGACGCCGAGTCGCCGTCGAACCGGACCGAGTCCACCTGCCCGTGGGCCGCCTCGAGCGCTCGCTTGAGGGCCGCGGTGTGCTCGGTGCGCAGGAAGATCTCCTTGCCCACCAGCGCGACCACGAGATCGCCCGCCGATGGAACCTTGGGCGCCGCCTTGGAGGTACGCTTGGGCATGCAGTTCAAATCGTACACAGGCAATAGGCCCAAGGCCGTGCAAAACTGCGGGCGCCGATGCGCGCTCTCCCTCCTGCTCGCGGCGGTGGCCACATCCCCGCTCGTCTCGTGCGGCGGCTCGGTCGATTACCCGGCCCAAGGGTTCGACGGCGTGGCGTACGCCGACTTCGCGGATCTCGCCGAGGGCGCCCGCCCTGCGTTGCTGCTCATCGGGCAGCGGGCCGACGGCTCTATGTTCGGAGGCAACGGCGTGGCGCTCGCGCCGGACCTGATCCTCACCGCAGAGCACGTCGGAGACGACGAGATCATCCGCGTCGGACACATCCCCGTGCGCGCCGAGATGATCGCCCACGGGGGGTTCCCCGAGGTGCGCGGCGACGACTGGGCGTTGCTGCGCATCGAGCCACCGGTGCCCGAATCGTGGGTCGTCGGGCTCGGGCCCGAGCCGAAGATCGGGGATGCCCTCTTCGTGCGCGGTGTCTTGGGCGCCAGGCCGCGGCGCGGCGGCACGCTCTTTGCGCCGTTCGAGGGTGAGGCCCGGGCGGTAGCTCCGGGCGAGGTGGGAATCGTCGACGACCCGGGGGTGCTCGTGCTGGATCTCCGCGTGTGGCGATCGCTCTCGGGCGCCCCGGTGCTCGACCTGAGCGGGCGGGTGGTGGGGGTCCTCGCCAAGGCCCACCACAAGAACGGGCGCGACGCCGCGGTGGCCCGCCGCCTTCCGAGAGACGCGATCGCCCGGGCGATCACGGGTGAACCGGCGACCGGTGCCGAGCGAACGGGTCATAGGCCGTGATCACCCTCGCCGTCATCCAGGGCCCGGACCAGGGCAAGACCTTCGAGCTGCCGCGGAATGAGCCGCAGCTGATCGGGCGGTCGTCCGAGGCGCTCCCGATGACCGACAACACGGTCAGCCGGCGGCACGCCGAGCTGACGCCCGACGGCGACGTCTGGTTCATCCGGGATCTTGATTCGCAGAACGGCACCTATGTCAACGGCGTCAACATCCGCGAGCGGATCAAGCTGCAGCTGGGCGACCAGATCCGCGTCGGGGCGACGGTCTTTGTGTACGGTCACACGTCGGACAAAGACCCGTCGGTGGTCCGCGTGGTGCGGGCCGAGGAGATGGACACCGAGGTCGAGGCGCGGATGGTGTCGAGCGAGGACTCGGTGATCCTCGCCGAGCCCGAGCCGCGGGCGGCGGCGGTCGATCACCTCCGTGTCATCTACGAGCTGACCAAGGTGACGGCGCAGATCACGACCCGTGACGACCTGCTCCGCGCGGTCATGGACCTGGTCTTCGAGGAGTTCAAGCCCGAGCGCGGCGTGCTCATGCTCCGCGTGCCCGGGGCCGAGGGCGCCCCCGACGAGATGCGCCCCGAGGTCGTCAAGTACCGCGAGGAGCCGATCACCGACGACGAGAAGACCATCCGCGTCTCGAGCACCATCGTCGGCGCCGCGCTCGAGGAGTCCGAGGGCGTGCTCAGCTCGAACGCGATGACCGACCCGCGGTTCAAGGCGGGTGACTCCGTCCAGCAGTACCAGATCCGCAGCGCGATCTGCTCGCCCATCACCTTCCATGCCCAGGCGTTCGGCGTCATCTACATCGACAGCTCGATCGCGAACTACACGTTCACCAAGGAGCAGCTCGCGCTGATGAACGCGATTGGGC
This sequence comes from Phycisphaeraceae bacterium, assembly GCA_021604785.1. Lineage (GTDB taxonomy): Bacteria > Planctomycetota > Phycisphaerae > Phycisphaerales > UBA1924 > BQJQ01. Next base: position 2,994 of record BQJQ01000032.1, on the reverse strand, counting down.
GGCACACGGCCCTTGCGCTGGCGAACATCGAGCAGACCGGGCGGCGCGTCCGCGCCGAGCGCCTCGCGGCGGTGGGCGAGGCGGTGGCGTCGCTTTCGCATTCGATCAAGAACATCATCCAGGGGCTCCGCGGCGGGGCGGACGTCGTCGAGATCGGGCTCACCAAATCCGACGCCAAGATCGCGCGCTCGGGGTGGGACATCCTCAAACGAAACCTCGACCGCATCGCCGGGCTGACGATGAACATGCTGTCGTTCAGCACGCCTCGGACGATCGAGCTCGAGCGGACGCGTATCAACAAGCTCGTCGAGGAGTGCGCGCAGCTGCTCGAGGACGCGTGCGCCGACAAGCACATCGCGCTGATCGTGGACGCGGACCCCGAGATGCCGCCGATCCCGGTCGATGCCAACCTGCTGCACCAGGCGGTGATGAACCTGTTGGGCAACGCGGTCGAGGCGGTTGCGCCCGAGACGGGCGCCGTGACGGTCAAGGTCGTCTTCCACGAAGCAGAGGGCAGCGTGCTCCCCGCGCGCGGGCAGCTCGTCGTGCCGGCGTACGTCGAGATCGCCGTGCTCGACAACGGGCCGGGCATCCCGCAGGAGCGCCTGCAGTGGATCTTCGAGCCGTTCAACACGACCAAGGGTCTGCGCGGCACGGGCCTGGGGCTCGCGGTGACGCGCCGGATCGTCGCCGAGCACAAGGGGCGGATCCGTGTGGAGACAAAGCAAGGACGCGGCTCGACGTTCCGGGTCTTCATCCCCGCGGACCTGGACGAGCAGATCGATCCGAGCGCGACCGCTGAGGACAAGCCGAACCCGGCGGAGATCATCGGGGGGCTGTAGCGGCACCCCGGAATTTGATTGGTCCCATTTTCGTAGCCTGATACCCTCGCACCGCACTCGAAAGACGGGCAGGGATGATTGGGATCAGGGCGCGGTGTTGTGTGGCCCTCGCGGGCGTGTCGGTCTCGGCCCTCGCGTGGGCCGGCAAGCCGGAGTTTGTTCCGGGGTTGCTGGGCGAGCCGGCGACATTCGCTTCGGCGAGTGTTACGGGCGGCGCGCCCGCTTTCGCAGAATCGGTGGACCGCTGTGTCGCGTGCGGCGGCGTGGTTGCGGATGGTGGCGTTGGAATTTTATCCATTGCCGGTGTTGGAAGCTCATCCGACACAGGAGATGTAGTCGCGTCGCCACTCCTGATACCAGGTGGACCCGGGCTGGCGACGGCGACGGCAGAGGCGAACATTCGGCTGCTGGAACCCACTGCAGTGCAACTCGAGTGGATCCTCACCAACGGTGGCGGCGTGTGCGTCATCACGGATGCCATCGGTGGCATCGTTGCGGGTGGGTCGTTCCCCAGCAACTCGGAGGGGCTCGAAGACCTCGTGCTTTCGCCAGGGTTGTACGTCTTCCGAGTCCATGCCGATGATACCGAAGGCACCTTCGGGCCCTACGCCCATATCAGGTGGACGAACAGCAACCAGTACACCGCCGACTGCGACGGCAACGGGTCGCTGAACATCGATGACATCGATTGCTTTGTCTCGGGATTCCTGTCGTCGAATCTATCGGACGCGGATTGCACGGAGGACGGCGTGCTGAATATCGATGACGTGGATTGCTTCGTCTACTACTTTCTTGAACGCTGCCCGTGATGCTGGTGTCTTTTCGTACGCCGGGATACAGGCGGGGGGCACGGATCGTCTGATACTTGGAGATTCGTGAGGCGCGCCCGCCCAGGGCGGCGCCGGGAGGGTGTCCGCACCCTACCCGGAGCCTCGCCATGTCCTCTCTCGTCCGCCTCACGCCGCTCGCCGCCTGCTTGCTGACCCTCCCGGCCCAAGCCAGCCCGCACTTCTGCGGCTCGGACACGTGCGCCCCGGATGCCGCCGGGCTGGGCACCATCACGCTCGAGCACCGCCCGAGCATCGCGTTCCGCTCCGGCGGGGCGTGCAACGAGGACGGGTCGCGGATCGACATCCTGATCGCCTACACGCCAAACGCCCTGACCGCCGCGGGGGGGCTGGCCGCGATGCAGACGCTCGCGGACGATTCGATCGCCGAGCTGAACACCGCGTTCGCCGCGTCGGGCGTGCCCACCACGGCGGTGCTCGTCGGGCTCGAGCCGATCGCGCAGAACGAATCTGGAAGCGCGGGCACCGACCTCGCCCGCCTGCGCGACAAGACCGACGGGCAGTACGACGAGGTGCACGCGCTGCGTGACGACCTCGACGCGGACCTCGTGTCGCTGTTCGTCGCGTCCTCGGATGTCTGCGGCATCGCCTACATCGGCGTGCTGCCCGGCGCGGTGGGCTTCGAGGATCTTGGCTTCTCCGTCGTGCTCCAGTCGTGCGCCACGGGTGGGGTGCACGCGTTCGTGCACGAGATCGGGCACAACCTCGGGTTGCTGCACGATTTTCAGGCGTCGCCGTGCGAGTCGGGCGCCCAGCCGTGGGCGCGCGGATACGTCGCGCCCGACGATTCGTTCATGACCGTCATGGGCACGAGCGGCACGGGCACGCGGGAGCTGGTCTTTTCGTCGCCCTCGATTGACGTCGGCGGGCAGGCCGCGGGCGTGATGTTCGACGACGAGTTCGCCGCGGACAACGCGCTGGCACTGCTCGACTCGACCGCCGTCGTCGCCCGCTTCCGCGACAAGGACCGCGACGGAGACGGCGTCTGCGACGACGACGAGATCCTCGCGGGCACCCTGCTCGACTGCGACTCCAACGGCGTGCCCGATGCCTACGACCCGGACTTCAACCGCAACGGCATCCCCGACGCCTGCGACATCGCAACGGCGACGAGCCTGGACGCCGACCTCGACGGCGTGCCCGACGAGGTCGAGGTGCCCGTGCTCTTCGTGAATGCCGGCGCCCCGGCATCACCCGAGACCGGCACCAGCTGGCCGAACGCGATGACGGATCTGCAGGACGCCTTCGCCCTTGCCAACGCCAGCGGCGACGTGGACGAGATCTGGGTCGCCTCGGGCACCTAC
>BQJQ01000031.1 GCA_021604785.1 Phycisphaeraceae bacterium | reverse complement strand
TCGGCCGAGCCCAGCATCACGATCATGAGGATGAGCGGCTCGTGGTACCGCTGCCAGAGCTCGGGGCTCATGGTCTGGGCGGTGACCGATCCGACGGCGGCGGCGGCGAGGATCCACCCGGCGCGCCGGCGGACGCCGGTTGTCAGCGCGACCAAGGCCGCGGCGCCGATGGGCGCCATTCCGAGAACAACCACCGACGTGTGCCCGCCGAGGATCGGGAGCACGCGGACGAGGTTCCACAGCCCGCTCTTGCGCCCGGCTTCGTCGTTGTAGGTGGTCTCGGGGTAGACGGCGAGGGCTATCGCCGCGAGGATCGCGAAGATCAGCAGCGCGCGGTGGCGGCGCCACGCGTTGATGAGCGCGGGGAGGATGGCGCCGGTGTAGAAGACCGCGGCGATGCCCGTGAGCATCAGGAAAAACCCGGGCGTCGCGAGGTTGAGCCCGTGGTATTTCTCCTGGTATCGCGGCACCACGAGCCCGCCGCCCCACAGGGCGATGAAGGCGAGCGTGACGGTCGCGGCGGGCGCGACTGCGAGCAGAGCGCCGAGCGTGCGTGTAATCCGCGCGCGCAGATCGGTGAAGAGCCCGGCGATGGTGCGGGGTGTCTGCGATTCGGACCCGAGCCAGGCGGACGCGACGAGCAGCCCGCCGGTCCAGGCGTGGATCTGGCGGGTCATGACGAGCAGGATGAGGGTGAGCCCGCCGGCGAAGAGGGTGAAGGCGTCGAAGCGCCGGCGCAGCGCGAGGATGAGCATGACGAGCACGCCGAGCCACCCGGCGTTGTCGGGCAGCAGCCAGATGCTCTGGGTGAAGACGTACAGCGAGGTCGCCATCGGGAGCATGAGCGCGATGCCCAGTGCCGCGCCGACGCGGCGCGCGCACGCGGCGGCGAGAAGGGCGAACATCGCGAGGGTGAACAGCCCGCTGACGGCCATCAGGGTCGTGCGTGAGCCGTCGATCTGCGCGACGCCGGCGAGGATGTAGTGGTAGAGCGGGGTGGTCGCGGACCAGTAGTTGGTGAAGTCCGCGGCGGGCCAGGTCTCGGCGAAGGCGCGGATCGTGGGCTCGTGGTAATTGAGGGCGTCGAAGGCGTACCGACCGCGGTACCGGCTCTCGGAATGGCCCACGAACTGGGCGGCGCCGTAGAAGGTGAGCCCGAACCCGAGCCCCGCGAGGATCCAGCGGGGCGGGATTGGGCCTGGTCGTGGGGGCATCGGCGGTGAAGTCGGCGGGGCGGCGAGCCGAGTGAAGGCTGGGGTGCGAACCGGGCGTCAGTCTAGACTCCGACCCGTCCGGATCCCTGCCCAGACCCCCAGCCCGCCCGATGCGGGCCCCCGAGCATGCCCCCGGACCCTCCAGGAGCCCCGACCCGTGGGAATGCCCGCCCCGATCTCGAGCCTTATGAGCGTGGCCCACGGGCCGATCTACCGGTCCCGCCTGCGGGTGCTGGTCGGGCGGATCGTGCCCGTGCTTCAGGAGAACGACGCGGTCCTGGACGTCGGGTGCGGCGTGGGAACACTCGGCACCGCGATCATGGACGACCCCAAATGCCCCAGCGGGGTGAAGGTCACCGGGCTCGAGCGGGTCGCCCGCGGCGGCGAGCCGATCCCGGTGGTTGCGTACGACGGCATCACCTTCCCCATGGATGACGATTCTGTGGACGTGGTGACGATCGCCGACGTGCTGCACCACGAGGAGGACCCGGACCGGTTGCTGCGTGAGTGCCGACGGGTGGCGCGGCGGATGGTGATCGTGAAGGACCACCGGCGTGCCGGGGTGCTGGCGCAGCCTCGGATCAGCTTCATGGATTGGGCGGCAAACGCGCCGTACGGGGTGCCCTGCCTGTATCGGTACAACACGCCCGAGGAATGGCGGGCCCAGTTCGGGCGCGTTGGGCTCGAGATCGCCGAGGAAGTGAGCGGGATGTCGCTCTACCCGCCCATCGTGGATCAGGTCTTCGGGGGCGGGCTCCAGTACATGGCGTTCACCCGCCCGGCGGTGCCCGGGGAACCCGCGTGAGCACCGGCGACGCGGGTGTTCCAGGCGGGGATGGCGCGGGCGGCTCGGTCGTGCGCGGGCTCATCAAGCTCGCCCGCCCGCACCAGTGGGCCAAGAGCGCGTTCGTCTACATCGGGCCCATGTACAACCTGACGCAGGAGCCCGGCAAGGACCGGTGGGCGGTGCTGATCGCGGCAACCCTCGCGGCGATCGCCTTCTCGCTTGCGTCCAGCGGGTGCTACGTCTTCAACGACTTGGCCGACCGCGAGGCCGACCGCCTGCACCCGCGCAAGAAGCGCCGCCCGATCGCGTCGGGGGTGATCGCCCCGGGGCTCGCGCGGGTTTACGGCGTGGTGCTGCTGGTCGGTGCGTTCGTGCCGCTGATCTGGCTCGACCGGTCGGTCGGGCCCTGGGTGGCGGCGGCGGTCGGGATCCACATCGCCAACGTGCTGCTGTACTCGGTCTGGGTGAAGCACCGCCCGATCGCGGACGTGATTTCGCTGAGCCTCGGGTTCGTGCTGCGGGTGATCGGGGGGTGTGCCGCGGTCGCGATCGCCCCGACGACGTGGCTTTTGAACGTGACGTTCTTCCTGAGCATGTTTTTGGCGTTCGGGAAACGATTGGGCGAGCGGCGTTCGATGGGGTCCGCCGAGGCCGCGGCGGGCGCCCGCAAGGTTCAGGGGCGGTACTCGGACGAAATCCTCCGGATGGTCGTGGTCGTCACGGCGGTCGCAACACTCTTGGGATACGCGGGTTACGTGCAAACACGTGATGGCTCGTACCAGCTCGAGCTCGGCTCGGGCCCGCTCGCGGGGTTCGGGTTCAACCTGCTCTGGCTGACGATGCTGCCCGCGACGTACGGGTTGTTGCGTGCGATGCTGCTGCTCGAGAACGGGAAGTTCGACGACCCGACCGAACTGGCGGCGAAGGACCGGGCGTTCCAGCTCGCCGCGGTCGTGTTCGTGGGGCTGACGGTGGCGCTGACGCTGTTCCTGCCCGCCCAGGGCTGACGGAACGCACAATCTTCGCGCGCAGAGGGTTCGAAACTCCCGACGGGGGGGTGGGTGGCCCGATGGTCCGGCCGATGGAACCCCGGCGGAGCCCGGCGGTAGACTTTGGCTGATCCGGGTCAGGACGAGCGCGGACGGTCTCGCACCGCACAGAAGCGGTTTGGTTCATGTTCGAGCGGGGCTTCCCGCTGAGTTCGCGGATCTGGATGTCTGAAGACGGAACGAAATCGAGTCATGCGGGGGCGGTCGTCGGCTTGTGCCGGCTTGCCTTCCCGACGGACGCCACGGTGATGGAGTGCACACGATGAAACGCAACGACGAGCGGCGGAGCCTGTGGCGTCTGGCCGGGGCAGCGGCCGGGCTTTCGATAATCATGGGCGGCGCCTCGGTGACCGCCGAGCCCGCCGGTGCAGAAGGGGTCGTGTCTGACGACCCGGTGATCACGATCGACGGCGTGTCGATCAACCTCGAGCAGCTCAAGGCGATGGCCGCGGCTGGCGGGGGCGGGTCGAAGAAGGCCAAGGACGACGGCAAGAAGTGGTCCGACGTCGCCGAGGGGTTCCGCCAGGTCACGTCCACGACCGACGGCAAGAGCCTGTACAACGTCTGGATCAACGACGAGACGCAGGACGTGCTGGCCGAGCTGCCGCGCGGGTACCAGTCTCAGAACCACTTCTTCGCGATGACGGTCGCGGGCGGTCAGATCTTCGCCGGGCTGCAGGGCGGGGACACGTACACGCAGTGGCGGAAGTACGACGACCGGATGGCGCTCATCGAGCCGCAGCTGTACATCCGTTCGACGGGCGATCAGGAGTCCAAGGACTCGGTGAAGATGATCTTCACCGACACGGTCCTGCTGGACGTGCCGATCGTGTGCGACGGGCCCAACGGGCAGCCGGTGATCGACCTCGACGCGATGCTCGTGGGCAAGGCGACCGAGTTCTTTGGCGGGCAGGCCCGCGGGCTCAACGGCGATCTGACCACGGTCAACAAGGTCAAGGCGTTCCCCGAGAACATCGAGATCGCGTTCGAGGGCCCGGTGTCGGACGGCACAATCAAGCAGTTCCACTACTCGATCAGCCTGATCAAGGGCACGCCCGGGTACAAGCCGCGCAAGGCGGACGAGCGGGTCGGGTACTTCACAACGAGCTTCCGCGACCTGGGTCAGTTCGACCGCTACGACGTGGACAACCGGCTCGTGAACCGGTGGCACCTGGAGAAGGCGGACCCGTCGCTCAAGCTGTCGCCGCCCAAGCAGCCCATCGTGTACTACATCGAGCACACCGTGCCCGTGCGCTACCGGCGCTGGGTGCGCGAGGGCATCGAGTACTGGAACGAGGCGTACCGCAAGATCGGGATCGATGGCGCGATCGAGGTGCGGTACCAGGACAAGAAGTCCGGCGCGCACATGGAGAAGGACCCGGAGGACGTCCGGTACAACTTCATCCGGTGGCTGAGCAACGACATCTCGACGGCGATCGGTCCGAGCCGGGTGAACCCGATGACGGGCGAGATCCTGGACGCGGACGTGGTGCTGACCGACGGCTGGCTGCGTGTGTTCACGTACCGGTGGGAGGAGCTGCTGCCGAACCTCGCGATGGAGGGGTTCGACCCCGAGACGGTGTCGTGGCTGGCGCGGAACCCGCAGTGGGACCCGCGCGTGCGTATGGCGCCCGCGGGCGAGCGCGAGCAGATCATGGCCGAGCGTTCGCGGGGGCTCACCCGATTCGGCGCGCACCCGGCGCTGTCGGCGGACCCGACGCTGCTGGGCGATGACGAGTACGACGGGCTTGCCGGTCGGATCAGCCAGGTCAACGGCATGTGCCGCGCCGCGGACGGCATGGCGATGGGCATGGCGATGATGCGGATGCACTTGGGCTCGATCGAGTCGGCTCAGCGTGCCGAGGCGGAGATGGACGACGGGAAGATCGACCCGGCGATCCTCAAGATGATGCGCAAGCAGCTCGAGGAGAACCCCGAGCTGATCGAGACCCTGCCCGCCGACGTTCGCGCGGCGCTCGAGGCGGATGACGAGGACGCCGAGGAGGGCGATGGCGTGGGCAGCGAAGGCCCCGACAAGAAGGCCCCGGCGGACGACGAGGAGCAGTCGCTCGACGGCGTCCCGGAATGGTTCGTCGGGCCGGCGCTGGCCGAGCTGACGGCCCACGAGGTCGGGCACACCATCGGGCTGCGTCACAACTTCAAGGGCTCGAGCTACTACACCCTCGCCGAGCTCAACTCGGACGAGGTCAAGGGTAAGGAAGCCTGGTCGATGTCCGTCATGGACTACAACGGCATCAACATCCGCATGCCCGGCGTCGGCGAGGTGCAGGGCGACTACTCGGTGATCAACATCGGGCCGTATGACTACTGGGCGATCGAGTACGGGTACGGCTTCGGCGACCCGGCCGAGGTCGCCAGCCGTGCGGCGGACCCGAAGCTGCAGTTTGGTACCGACGAGGACACGTGGGGCCCGGACCCGACGGCCCGCCGGTACGACCTCTCGGCCGACCCGCTGGAGTACGCCGAGAACACCATGCGTCTCAACGAGCAGCTCCGCAAGGACCTGCTGGACCACTTCGTCGAGGACGGCGAGAGCTGGGCCCGCGCCCGCCGCGGGTACCTGATCACGCTGGGTCAGCAGACCCGCTCGCTGAGCATGATGGCCAACTGGGTCGGCTCGGCGTACACGTACCGCGACAAGAAGGGCGACCCGAACGGGCGCGTCCCCGTCGAGCCGGTCTCGGCGGCCAAGCAGCGCGCGGCGCTCCAGTTCGTCTGCGACAACGCGTTCAAGGACGAGGCGTACGGGCTCAACCCGGACATGCTCCGCCACCTCACCGTCGACAAGTGGTGGGACCTGCAGGGCCTGTCGAGCGTGACGCAGGACGCGAGCTTCGACCTGCACGACCGGGTGCTTGGCATCCAGGCGTCGTCGCTGACGATGCTGATGAACCCGCGGACACTGCAGCGTGTGTACGACCTCGAGGCCTTCGTGCCCGCGGACGAGGATGCGCTGACGCTGCCCGAGGTGTTCGACACGGTGTCGTCGTCGGTCTGGTCCGAGCTCGACGGTTCGCCGACGCGTAAGCACACGTCGCGCCAGCCGATGGTCTCGAGCCTCCGCCGGAACCTCCAGCGGGAGCACCTGGGCCGTTTGATCGACCTGTCGCTGCTCGACGGCGGCGTGTCGGCATCGGAGAACCCCGTCAAGCAGCTCGCGGCGCAGTCGCTGCGTGACCTGGACGGAAAGCTCGAAGCGTCGCTCTCCAACGGCGCAGCGGGCAAGGCGGACCCGTACACGCGGGCCCACCTGACCGAGTGCCGCGAGCGCATCGCCAAGGCGCTTGAAGCCGGGTACATCTACAACATGCCCGAGAGCATCTTCAGCTTCGGCGGGTCCATCTTCGGGGCCGAGCCCGCGGGCAAGTGACCCGGGGCTGACCATCCTGTGATTCGATTCGGCGGGCGGCTCTTCGGGGCCGCCCGCTTTTTCGTGCGCGCCGCGCGGCGTAGGGTTGGGCATGTCCAGGCCCGTCATCCGCGTGCTGCGTCACATGGCCCGCTCGGGCGGGACGGTGATCTCCAAGTGCCTCGGTTCGATGACCGGCGTGGCGCTGCTCAGCGAGATCCACCCGAACGGGCAGGACCAGTTCAACCCGCTGGCGCAGGCGGTCGAGTGGCACGGGCTCGTCACGATGGGCGAGGTCCAGCACTGGCAACGGACGCGCAAGGGCATGGGCTTCGCCGATGCGATGGTCGAGATCAACAAGCGCGCGCGCGAGCGCGGGCTCTCGCTCGTCGTCCGCGAGTGGAGTCATCTGGACGTCATCGGGCACCCGTTTTGCGCGCCCACGGGCCGGTTCATGCTCGGCGAGGCGCTGGCGCCGCGGCTCGAGGTTGCGCAGGCGTTCACGGTGCGTCACCCGATGGATCAGTACCTGAGCCTGGTGCGGCTGCAGGGCATGGACGGGCTGAGTGTGGGCGCGTACCTGCGCGGGTGCCGCCTGTTTGCGCAGTGGGCGCAGGAGCACGCGTTTGTGCGCTACGAAGATTTCACGCGCGACCCGGACGCGGCGCTGACGACCATCTGCGAGCGACTGCGGCTGGACTTTGACAGCGGGTACCGCGAGCGGTGGGCGGCGTACGACAAGATCACGGGCGATGTGGTGCGGACGCACGGCGGGCGCGGGATCGAGGATGTCGAGATCCGGGAGATGCCGCGGCGCGAAGCGCCGGCTGAGTTGCTCGCCGAGTTCCGCGCGTGCCCGGATTACGCGCCCACGCTCGAGTTGCTCGGGTACGACGACGCGTGATCGGCGGCGGGCGCCGTTATTCGGGCGCGTACCCGAACCGGTCGAGCATGTCGCGGTCGCGGGCGCCGAAGGTGGTATCGAAGAGCGCATCGAGCCCGGGGGCGACGGGGTCGAGCGTCTGCCCGGTCTTGCCGGCGTTGATGAAGTAGACGCCCTTTTTGGTCGCGGCGCGGTCGCCCACGAACAAGCGGTCGGTCTTCGCGGTGGCGCTCGGGGCGGCCTTCTCGCGGACCTCGAGCGCGCGCATCGCGTCGAAGCTCGCGGCCTTGGCAGCCTTTGCGATCCGATCGCCGTCCGTTTCGATCGAGAGAAACTCGGCGATCGCCTTGAGTTCGCGCGGGGTGTCAGTTTTGAGGTCTTCGTAGCGGACCGTGTGTACCGGGAACCGGTCGGTGCTTGCCCATGAGCGCGCATGGTCGGCCCACGTGCCGAAGCCCTGTTCGAGCCATTGCGGGTCGCCGCCGCGGGCGATGAAGGTCTTGGCGTACGCGGCGGCGGGCATGGCTTGCTCGTCGGCGCCCGCGAGGCGCCGGTAGTTGAGCCCCGAGAGCAGGACATCGCGCGGGTTGCGCACGATGTGCACGGCCCGCTCGGTCTGCGCGAGCTTCGGGTGGCGGTCGGTGAGCGCGAAGTGCGTCTTGGCGTACAGCGGTCCCGACGCGGGCGGGTCGAACGGGAGCGGGCGGTGGAGGTCCGGGATGCGCTTGGGGACGTCGATGGAGCGCTCGGGCGGGCCGAACATGAGGGCGTAGAGGAGGAAGCGCGCCCAGGTGTTGCCGCTTTTGGGGTAGCTCGCGATCCAGACGATGCCCATGGTGGAGTCTCGGGGTTGGGCGCTCAGCGCGGGTCTTGGCACCAGGTGCGCCAGACGGCGCGGACGGCGCGCTCGAACCGGTCAGCGAACCCGGGGCCGTCGCAGAGGGCGGAGGTGAGGACGCGTTCACGCATGCCCGCGCGCATCGCGCGCCGTCGTTCGTGGTCCTCGGCGAGCGCGACGGCGGCATCGACGTACGCCTCGGGCGAGTCGGCGACGAGGTCTTCGAGCCCGACGGCGGTGAGCAGCGAGGCGCCGACGCGCGCCTGGTGGCGGTCGCCGCGGAGGGCGACGACGGGGACGCCCATTGCGAGCGCTTCGCAGGTGGTGGTGGTGCCGTTGTAGGGGAACGGGTCGAGCCCGATGTCCACCTCGTAGTAGATCTTGAGATGCTCGCAGGTGTCGTCGACAGCGAGGCGGAGGTCGAGGCGATCCGGGTCCACGCCGCGCTCGGCGAAAGCGTCGCGGAAGTGGCGTTGGACGTCCGGGATGCGCATGCGCCGGTGCTTGAGCATGAGTGTCGAGCCGGGCACGCGTGTGAGCATCTGCGCCCAGGCGTCGAGGGTTGGCGGGGTGTATTTCTTGGTGGCGTTGAACGAGCCGAAGACGACGTGGTCGTTGCCGGTGTCGGGGACGGGCTCGGGCGAACCCTGCGGCGGGCGGTAGCAGAGGAAGCAGCCGTCGATGCGACCGAGGCGCTCGGCGGCGAGGGCGTCGGCTTGGGGCGGCGGGTCGGTGATCGCGTCGATCAGGCGCGCGGTGATGCGCGTCAGCCCGGTCGTGTTCGGGTACCCGCACCAGGTCAGTGAAACGGGCGTGGGGCGGGCAGCGAACGCGAGCAGGCGGTTGCCCGAGCCGAGCCCGGAGAGGTCGACCGCGATGTCGATGCGGTCCTTGGCGAACTGTTCGCAGAGCTGGGTGAAGTCGAGCGGGCCCGCTTCGCGCCACGCGTCGGCGTGATCTTTGAGCCGGTCGGTGACGTGGTCGCCCTTGCGCGAGAGTGAGTAGCACGAGATGTGCAGGCGCTCGGGGTCGTGGTGCTCGAGCAGGGGCTCGAAGAAGTAGGCGACCGAGTGCTCGCGCATGTCGCGCGAGACGAAGGCGATGCGGAGGGTGCGATCCGGGTCGGGCGAGTTGGCAAAGGACCGCTTTGGGGGGATGGCGCGCTCGACGATGCGGCCGTAGGCGGCGTGGGCTTGGTAGACGTCCTCGGGCGAGACGAGGTGGTCGTAGTTCATCGCGTAGGCGAGTGAGGCGTGCGGGCCGGGGTCTTTGGGGTCGAGGGCGCAGGCCTTGCGGAGGATGGAGCAGGCGTCGTGAGGGAGGCCGTTCTCGAGGGTGTGGATTCCCAGCGCCGAGACGTAGCCGGGTTCTTTGGGCGCGAGCTCGACGGCCCGCTGCATGCAGGCGAAGGCTTCGTCCGGGCGCTCGAGCTCGATGAGCATCTTGCCCTTGCCGGAGTAGGCCTCGGGGTCGTTGGGACGCTGGGCGAGGATCTTGTCGTAGCAGTCGACCGCGCTCTGGGCGTCGGCGGCGGCTTCGTGGATGTGGGCGGCGACGAGCAGGACCTCGGGGTGGTCCGGGGCCATCGCCTGGGCGCGCTCGAGGAAATACTTCGCCTGCACGGGCTGGTTCGAGAGCACGAGCATGCGGGCGAGGGTGAAGTTGACGCCGAAGTGCCAGGGGGCCTGGGTCGCGTGTCGGCGGAGCATCTCGACGCCCTTGGCGAGCTGCCCGCGCTGCTGGAGCTCGATGGCTTCGTTGACCTGCGCGTCCAGGCGAGCCTCGGCAGCGGGGTTTGGGCGCTTGGCCATCAGGCGTCCCCCGCGATGCGATGTTCGACCGCGGCCCGGGCGGCCGCGTCGGCGCGGAGGGCGTCTTCGAGGGTGTCGATGTTGTGGGCGGGGGTGTCGTCCAGGGCGTGCGCGCACAGCTCGGCGATGCGCGGGAAGGGGATGCGCCCGGCGAGGAAGGCGCCGACGGCGGCTTCGTTGGCGCCGTTGAGGACGGCACCGGCGTTCGCGCCCGCGTCGATGACGCGTGTTGCGAGCGCAAGCCCGGGGAAGCGTGCGAGGTCGGGCTCTTCGAAGGTGAGCGAACCGAGGGCGGACAGGCACAGGGGCTCGGCGGGCGAGAGCGCGCGCGCGGGGAAGGTGATCGCGTGTTGAATCGCGATGCGCATGTCGTTGGTGCCCAGCTGGGCCAGGACGTTGCCGTCGCGGTACGCGACGAGCGAGTGGACGACGGACTCGCGGTGGACGACGACGCCCAGGCGGTCGTTGCCCAGGCCGAAGAGCCAGCGGGCCTCGATGAGCTCGAGGGCCTTGTTGATGAGGGTGGCGCAGTCGATGGTGATCTTGTCGCCCATGTCCCACGTGGGGTGCGCGAGGGCTTGTTCGGGGGTGACGTGGGCGAGTTGGTCGGCGGGGGTGTCGCGGAAGGCGCCGCCGGACGCGGTCAGCGTGACGCGGGCGACGGCGGGCGAGGCGGTGCACGGCGGGCAGACGGCGGTGCGGTCGGCGCGGTGCAGGGCCTGCCAGATGGCGGCGTGCTCGGAGTCGATGGGGAGCAGGCGGGCACCGGTGCGGTGCGCGGTGCGGACGACCAGGTCGCCCGCGGCGACGAGGGATTCTTTGTTGGCCAGCGCGACGTCGGCGCCGAGTTCGAGGGCGGCGAGGGTGGGGGGCAGGCCCGCGACGCCGACGATGGCCGAGACGACGAGGTCCGGGGCGGTATCGCGGACGAGGTCGGCGGGGGATCCGGGACCGGTGCGCGCGCCGTCGGGGAGATCGGCGGCGGGGCTCGCGACGGCGAGGGCGGCGCCGGGCCACTGTCGGGATTGGGCGGCGAGGGTCGCGGCGTTGGAGCCGGTGGCGAGGGCGACGACCTCGTAGCGGGTCGGGTGTTCGCCGCGCGCGTGGAGCGCGTTGAGGTGGTCGAGGACGGCGAGCGTCTGCGTGCCGATGGACCCGGCCGAGCCGAGGACGGCGACGCGGCGCACGGCGGCGGGCGCGCCGGGGCGCGCGGTAGGGCTCGGGGCGGGCTCAGCCTTGGGAGTCGGCACGCGGGTGTCCCGGGGTCAGGAGTCGGGCGAGATGCGGTTGACCTCGCTCGCGGAGAGCTTGCGGCGGCCGGCGCCGTAGAGGAGGCGGCGCTTGGGCTTGACCTCGGGCTCGGGGGATGCGGGCTTGGCGGTGGGCGCGGCGGTGTCGGTTTTCGACGAACCGGAGGAGCCGGAGTCCGAAGAGGACTTGTTGCCGCCACGACCGCGGCGGCGGCGCTTCTTCTTGGGTGCGTCGTCGCTCTGGTCGGAGTTGTGCTCGGGGTTGTCCGAGTCGGACGTGTCGGACCGGTCGTTGCGCCCGTCTTCGGTGTTCTCTTGGGCGCGGTCCTCGCGTTGGTTCTCGCCCTGCTCGTCGGCGTGGTCGGAGTTCTCGCCGCCTTCGGAGGAGCGGGAACGACCGCGGCCGCCGCGGCGCCGGCGTCGGCGGCGCTTCTTCTTGGGCTCGCCGTTCTCGTCGAGTTCCACCTCGTTGTCCTGCGTGTCCGCGTCGTCGCGCGGTTCGGATGCCTCGGCGGGGCGCTCGTCTGGCTGGCCCTCGGGGCGGTCGTCGGCGTGCTGGCCGTCTTCGGAGGAGCGGGAGCGTCCGCGTCCGCCGCGGCGTCGGCGGCGGCGCTTCTTCTTGCCCCCGCCTTCGGATTCGTCCTCGGGCGCGTCGGGGTCGAGGAACCCATCGGGCTCCTCGGCGACCGATGCGGCGAGCTCGGCGATGCCGGTGGAGGCGGCTTGCTCGGCCTCGGCCTTGAGGTCGATGGCCCAGGAGTCGCCGGCGTCCGCCGCGGCGTCCCAGTCGACCAGGTCCGGGTTGGGGCGCTTCTTGGGCAGGCGCGAGAGCTCAAGATCAGACCCCGCCTCGTCGTACGCGTAGAACGTCGCGCGGTCGAGGGGGATGGCGTCGGAGATGCGCACGTCCACGTGCTTGCCGGTCATCAGCTCGACGCGGGTCAGGCTCTGGCGGCGTGTCGAGAGCAGCGCGCCCGCGACCCGCGGGTGCACGACGACCTCGACGCGGTGGACGTGGTCGTGGTCGATCAGGTCGGCGAGCTCGCGCATCGCGTCGGCGGCGACGGAGTCGGGGCGCTGGACCAAGCCGCGGCCGTGGCAGGTCGGGCAGTCGGCGAAGTGCATGGACTCCTGCGAGCCCCGCATGCGCTGGCGGGTCATCTCGAGGATCCCGAACTGGGAGATGGGCAGGATGGTCGAGCGGGCGCGGTCGCGCTTAAGGCGTTGGCTGAACCGGTTCTCGATGTCCTTGCGGTGCGACGCGTGTCGCATGTCGATGAGGTCGGAGATGACCAGGCCGCCCAGGTCGCGGAGGCGGAGCTGGCGGCAGATGACATCGACGGCTTCGACGTTGGTGTTGTACGCATTGGACTCGGCGTCGCCGGCGCGGCGGGACTTGCCCGAGTTCACGTCGATCGCGACCAGTGCTTCGGTCTGGTCGATGACGAGGCGCCCGCCCGAGGGGAGGTTGACCTCGCGGGCGTGGATCTGGCGGATCTGGTCCTCGACGCCGAACGCGTGGAAGATGGGGCGGTCGGACTGGTAGTGGACCAGCTTGGCGCCCGAGCGGGGCGCGACGATTTTGATGAACTTCGCGGCCCGGTTGATCGCGGCTTCGGAGTCGATGACGACGCGGGTGACGCGGTTGGTCAGCAGGTCGCGCAGCGAGCGGAGCAGCAGGTCGCTCTCGGTGTAGAGCAGGCGCGGGGCGCGGCCCTTGTTCCGCTTGGTCTCCATGTCCTTCCAGAGTCGCTGGAGGTAGGCGAGGTCGCGCTTGAGCTCGGTCTTGGTCCGGTCGAGCCCGGCGGTGCGGAGGATGAACCCGAACTCGGGCGGGAGGTCGAGCTGATCGAGGATCTTCTTGGCGGCGCGGCGCTTGTCGTCGTCGTCCTCCTTGCGCGAGACGCCGACGCGGTCCATCTGCGGCATCATCACGAGGAAGCGGCCGGGGATGCTCAGGTAGCTGGTGAGGGTCGGGCCCTTGGTGCCCACGCCCTCCTTGAGGACCTGGACGATGATCTCCTGGCCGCGCTTAAGGCACTGCTCCATCGGCGGGCGGGAGCGGCGGGGCGTCTTCTTGCCCACGCGTTCCTTGGTGTCGCCGTCCTCGCCCGGGAAGTACTGGGGGTGGAGGTCCGAGACGTGGAGGAAGCCGTTCTCTTCGGTGCCGAAGTCGATGAAGGCGGCTTGGATGGCGCGCTCGACGTTGGTGACGCGGCCCACGTAGATGTTGCCCACGCGTGAGACGGCGTTGGTCGGCTCGGAGTAGAACTCTTCGAGCTGCCCGTCCTCGACGATCGCGATGCGGCATTCCTCGCCGGGCGCGTAGTTGACGAGCATCTCGGCGGGGGGCTCGGCCTCGGTCTGCGCGGTGGCGGCGGCCTTGGTTGAGGTGGACTTGGATGTCTTGGAGCGCGGGGCGCGCTTGGAGCGCTTCTTGGCGGGCTTGGCCGAGTCGGAGTCTTCGGAATCGTCCGAGTCGTCGCCGGCGTCGCTGTCTTCGGGGGTTTCGTCGGCGGTGTCGGCCGGGGTCTCCGGAGCGTCGTCGTCGGAGGATGCGACGGGTTCGGGAGCATCCGCCTCTTCGGCAGACGCTTCGGCCTCGGCGGCCGCCTTGGCGGTCTTCTTCTTGGTGGGGCGCTTGCGCCGCGGCTTGGGCTTGGGCTTCGCCTCGGGTTCGGGCGAAGCATCGTCCGCTGTGGGCGCGGGGTCGGAGGGCTCGGGTGTCGGGGTGAGGTCTTCGGGCGTGGAATCAGTGGTCTTGGCGTCGTCGGTCATCGGTGTGTCCTGCTCGTTGCTCGCGAGCGGACGCCGGGGGTCGGGCCGGGCGGCGCGCAGACGACCGGGCCGCGGGAGCGGCACGGGATCGATCTGTGGGCATCGTCGGGCTCAACGGTCGGGCCTGCTCGCGAAGCCGACGTGTGGGGCGGGCCGGGCTCGGGGGGACGCCGCGTCCGGCGGAAGCCGGGGGCGAGGGCCCGAGTGTCTTGGTGGCCCGCCTGGGTCGGCGGATCGTCTGTCTGCCCCGAGCCGGCGATCAGGCCTCGTGGCCAGTCCGCTGATCGACGGCACGACCGTCGAACGCCTCGGGAGCGAGTTTTCTGAGGTGGTCGCGGACGTAGTCCGCGGCTTCGGTCTCTGAATCGAATGAGATCGCTTTCTTGGCGATCCGTTCGCAATCTGACAGGCTCAGGGCCCGAATCAGGCGTTTGAGCTGGGGGATGCCCGAGGGCGTCACCGAGAGGGTACGCACGCCCAGGCCCAGCAGCAATGGGGCGAATTCGAGGTCGCCCGCGGCCTCGCCGCAGCAGCTGGTCGGGATCTCGTATCGGTTCGATGCCCGGACCACATCACGGATCAGCTTCAAAACCGCGGGATGCGTGGGCACATACAGGCTCGCGACCCGCTCGTTGGTCCTGTCCACGGCCAGGGTGTACTGGACCAGGTCGTTGGTCCCGATTGAGAAAAAATCCGCTTCGCGGGCGAAGGTGGGGGCCATCAGAGCCACCGAGGGCACCTCGACCATCATGCCCACGGGCATCTCCCGGTCGTAGGGCTGGCCCAGTTCGTCGAGGTCCTCCATCGCGTCACGCAGGATCATCCGAGCCCGTCGGAACTCGGCGACCGAGGTGACCAGCGGGAACATGACACGGATGGGCCCGTGGGCGCTGGCGCGGAGGATCGCGCGGAGCTGGGCCTTGAACATCGGCAGGTTCTGGAGGCAGTAACGGATCGAGCGGAGCCCGAGGAAGGGGTTCCGCTCGGGCGTCTCGGCCTGGCGCTGGGTGTACTTGTCGGCGCCGAGGTCCATCGTGCGGATGGTGAGCGGTCGCCCCGCGGCGAGCTGCACGCACTCGGCGTACGCCGCGTAGTGGTCGTCCTCGGTGGGCGGGCGGTCCGAGGTGAGGTAGAGGAACTCGGTGCGGTAGAGCCCGACGCCCGTGCCGCCCGCGGCGAGGACCTTGGTGAGCTCGTCGGGGAACTCGATGTTGCCCAGCAGCTCGACCTCGGTGCCGTCGATGGTGACGGCGGGCTCGTCGGCCAGCTCGGCGAGGAGCTCGAGGCGCGCGCGGGCGGCGACGTCGAGCGAGCGGTATTTCTCGATGGTTTCATCGTCGGGGTCGAGGATGACGGCACCCAGCGTGCCGTCCACGATGACGGTCTGGCCCTCTTCTGCGGCGGACAGCAACGCGTGGCACCCGACGACCGCGGGGAGCCCCAGCGCCCGCGCGATGATCGCGGTGTGGCTGGTGCGCCCGCCCAGGTCGGTCGCGAAGGCGACGATGCGGTCGCGGTCGAAGGCCGCGGTCTGCGAGGGCGTGAGATCCCGCGCGACGATGACGGTGTCGCGCTCGAGCCGGCGCGGTTGACCGATGCGCGAGCCCACCAGATGGCGGATCACGCGCGACTGCAGGTCCATCAGGTCCGAGACCTTGGTCTGGAACGTCGAGTCTCGCTTGGCGGCGAACCGCTTGGCCAGCTCGTGGAAGACCCGCCACGTCGCATGCTCGGCGGTCACGAGTTCGTCGCGGATCATCGCCGAGATCGGGTCCGAGACGGACCTGGCGTCCGCGAGCGCGCCGATGTGGAACAGGAAGATCTTGGCGGCTTCGTCGCCCATCTCCTCCTGCGCTTCGCGATGCAGGAGGTTGAGCTCCTCGATCGAGGCGGCCCGGGCGGCCTCAAACCGCTCGACCTCGGCGTCCGCGGCGTCCGGGCGGATCGGCCGGCGCGGCACGCGCGGCGACGCGACGTCGTCGAGCACGGTGATGCGCCCGATCACGACGCCCGACGAGACCGGGATGCCCTGGAGGACTTGCATAGTGAGAGGTGGCCCGATGGTAGCGGAGCGCCGTTCGCACCGACGAGCCGGCGGGGCCCGCGTCAGGGAATCGGCCGGGGGAAATCGTTTGCTGCTTGACGCGGGGGGGCCGGGCCCCCATACTTGGGGCGACTCGCGGTGCGATCCGCACCGACCGATCGATCCGGGGCCGGGCTGAGGAAGCCCGACGGCCGGGTGATCACGCGATATACGACATGTCAACACGGACGCTGTCCGGCATTCTTGAATGGCCGGAGCGCGCCGAGGGTCGCGTCCGCCAGGTCAGCGACACCTCGACGGTGCTCCAAAGTGCCGAAGACCCCTTCGTTCCGATCCGGTTCGGGGACGAGTTGCCGCTGCGCAATGGCTTGCGGGTGACGGTCGAGGTCGTCCCCAAGAAGCCTCGGCGTCGGCGCGGCAAGCCCAACGGCGACCGCAAGCCCCGCCCCGTTGTGGACCGGTTCCTCGAGATCGAGGGCATGGACCCCGAGTCGTTCGCGGGGTCCAAGAGCTTCGAGGACCTGACGTCCATCGACCCCCAGCCTCGGCTGAAGCTCGAGTACCCCGGGTGCCCCCCGGCGTGCCGGCTGATCGACCTGTTCTGCCCCATCGGGCGCGGGCAGCGCGGCCTGATCGTCTCGCCGCCCAAGGCGGGAAAGACGACGCTGCTCAAGAACATCATGTCCGGGCTGCTCATGAACCACCCGGACCTGGAGATGATCGGGCTGCTCATCGACGAGCGGCCGGAGGAAGTCACCGACTTCAAACGCGAGTTCTGCGGCACGCCCAAGATGATCGAGGAAGGCCGCTGGGACAAGCCCTGGTCGCCCGACCGCGTCGAGATCATCGCGTCCTCCAACGACCACGAGCTCGAACGCCACATCCAGATCTCGATGCTCACGCTCGAACGCACCAAGCGGATGGTCGAGGCCGGCAAGCACGTGGTGGTCGTGATGGACTCGCTGACCCGGCTCGGGCGGGCGTTCAACCGCTCGAACAAGCACGCGAGCAGCGGGCGGACCATGTCCGGCGGCATCGATTCGCGGGCGTTGGAGATCCCCAAGCAGATCTTCGGTGCCGCGCGGAACACCGAGGAAGCGGGCTCCCTCACGATCATCGCGAGCTGCCTTGTGGATACCGGATCGCAGGGCGATCAGGTGATCTTCGAGGAGTTCAAGGGCACGGGCAACATGGAGCTGATCCTTGACCGTAAGGTCTCGGAGCGGCGCCTGTTCCCGGCGATCAACCTCGCGGCCAGCGGCACCCGCAAGGAAGAGCTGCTGCTGGACCCCAAGACGCTGGCGACGGTCACGGCGTTGCGCAAGCGGATGCTGAACATGCCGCCGCACGTGCAGGTCGAGCAGCTGCTGGCGGCGATGAGCCGGTTCGAGACGAACGACCAGCTGGTGGGGAGCGCGGGGTAGGCGGAACCGCTGCTTCGTGCGAGCGGATCATCAGGTGTGACAGAACCTCCTGAAGAACCCGCGGGGGCTCGCTCAATTACTTTGGCGACGTGCTTCGCTATCGTTGCGGTCCTGTTGGCGCTGTCGGGCGGGTTTGTCTACTCAGGGCCGGGTCGGCTAGCGCTGATGCCTTTCTATGTAGTCGAGGGCATTGCGATCGCAGTTTCTTCGGCCGGGATTCGTGCGGCATCAGTAGGACGTGTCGGCGTGTTCCGGGCGATGCGATTGTTCGTGATTGGCATCGCGGCGGTTTGGATACTCTTGATCGCGGTTGGCCCGTTCATGTGGGGCGTTTTCTGAATCAACGCGTGGCGGCAGAGCTATCCAAGTTGCTCCGTCGCAAGCTTCATCGCTCGCAGCGTCGCCTTCGAGCAGTGGTGCTCGATGCCCTCGGCGTCGATCTCCGCCTGGCGCGCGGGCACGCCCGCAGCGAGCAGGAACGCCAGCACGATCTCGTGACGCTCACGCGCCGCCTTCGCGAGGCGCCGCCCCTTGGGCGTCAGGTCGATCGGCGCGCGCGGCTCGGTGGTCACCAGCCCCTCGCGGACCAAGCGAGTCACGATCCGCGAGACGGTGACGTGGGAGACGCCCATGAGGGCCGCGAGGTGCTTGACGCGGGCCTCGCCCGAGCGGTCGATGAGCCCGGCGATCGCCTCGACGTAGTCCTCGGCGGTCTCGTCGGCGTGGGCCGCCCGCGTGCGCGCGAAGCGCTGGGCGGGGTCGAACTCGGGCTCTCGCGCGGGCATAGGGGATGGTACGCGCGGGTGCCACGAAGACCCCTCACCCCGGCCCTCACCCCAGAGGGGAGAGGGGGGAATCTGGCCGGTTGAATACCGGCCCCACGAAGACTCTCAGCCTTCGAGCAGCGCGTCGAGTTGGGCTTGGGAGACCGATCCCTTCGCGAACGTGATGGTCTTCTCGGGGCTCGACGAGCCGGCGGTGACTTCGACGTCCGCCGGGCGGCAGCCGAGCTCGCGCGCCAGGAGCTTGATAATCGCTTTGTTGGCTTTGCCCGCTTCGGGCGGGGCGCTGACGCGGACCTTGAGGCGAGGGCCGGCGGGGAGGTCGAGCGTGCCGGCGATCTGATCGCGCGAGCTGTTGGGCACGGCTTTGATCGAGAGGGTGAGAGGTCCGCTCACGGGCAGGCGTCGCCGGCCAGGGCGGCGACGAAGGCCTCGATGTCGTCCACGTTGAGCGCGCCGTCGCGGTCGAGGTCCGCCGCGGGGTCGCCCGAGAGGAACGCATCGGCGTAGGGGGCGATGTCGGCGCCGTCGAGTGAGCCGTCAGCGTTGAAGTCCGCGGGGTGGTACGCCGTGACATGGAGGATCTGGTCGGGGGCGACGTCGGTCAGCGTCGTCGCCGAGCCGTCGGCCCAGCGGATCTCAAGCGCGTCGATCGTGTCGGCGGCGCCGAGCCCGAAGTGCGCGGTCTGTTGCCCGCAGGCGAGGTAGGAGGGGGCGCCGTCGAGGTGATGCGTCTGCGTGACGCCGCCGGCGGTGAGGTACAGGTGCGTGCCGAACCCGCCCGGCGCGAGGCAGGGGTTGGTGGTGGTCGTGACATCGACGCGGAGCCAGTGGTTCGCCGCGGCTTCGGGCGTGCGGTTTTCGTAGAGGCGTGCGGTGTTTTCGTTGGCGATGAGGAGCAGGTCGAGGTCACCGTCGTTGTCGTAGTCGAGCGGGACGTACCCGCGGCCGAAGCCGACGAAGTCCGTGCCCGCCGCGGCGGCGGCGTCGGAGAAGTGCGCGGTGCCGTCGTTGATGTAGAGGCGCGAGGGGATGGGGTCCCAGAAGCGCCACCCGCCGGTGGCGGCGATGTCGAGGTCGCCATCGTGGTCCAGGTCGATCGGGCAGGTGCCCCAGCCCCAGCCGCCCTGCTGGGCGCCGCGCTCGCGGGCGAGGTCCTCGAAGACGGGGGTGTTGTGTTCGTCGAGGCCCTGGCAGAGGTAGAGCGTGTTGCCGCAGGTGTCGGAGATGTCGTAGTAGATGTTGGTGATGTACCAGTCGAGCAGGAGGTCGTTGTTGAAGTCGGCCAGCGCGCTGCCCATCGCGTTGCAGTCGGCGCCGAGGTTGGCTTCTTTCTGGCGCAGCTCGAACGAGACCCCGTCCGCGTCATCAGGGCCCAGGTTGAACCAGATGACCGAGGTGCCGAAGTCACCCGTGACGACGAGCTCGGGGTACCGATCGCCATTGAGGTCGGCAAAGCGTGGCTGGAACCCGCGGATGTTGGACCCGGGTTGTTCGAGCAGGTCCGTGGTGTCGGTGAAGTGCCCGGTGCCGTCGTTGGCGAGGAGGCGGAAGTTGCCGAAGAAGCTGGACCAGTGGGCGACGGCGAGGTCGAGGTCGCCGTCGAGGTCGTAGTCGCCGAAGGCGGCGCCGAGCCCGTCGACGATGGGGACGATGCCGGTGACGCCCGAGCTTGCGCCGCGCTCGGTGAAGGAGAACGCGCCGGTTTCGTCGGGGCCGTTGTTGATGTAGAGCAGGTTGGCCGAGGGGACGGCGCCGGCGCTGGCGTCGCCCATGGAGACGACGAAGAGGTCGGGGTACCCGTCGCGGTTGACGTCGGCGGTCGCGACGCCGCCGCTGCGGTGGGTCGCGTCGCACCCCCACGCGCCGGCTTGCTCGGCGAACGTGACCTGCCCGGACGTGCCGGGCCCCTGGTTGATGAAGAGGCGGTCGGGCGCGGTGCCGCCGGCGGGGAGGAAGACGTCGGGCCGGCCGTCGGCGTTGAAGTCCGCGACCGCGCCGCCGCCGACCATGTGCCCGTGCAGGCCTGGGTACCCGGTGATTGAATCGAAGGTGGAGACGAGCCCGGTCTGGGCGGCGACGTCCACGAACGTCGGCGCTGCCGGGGCAGCCTGGGCCAAGGCCGCCGCGAGCGTCAGCGCGCCGATCGATCGCATCGGGGATCCTCCCCGGGCGCGGGGCGCCCGATCCTGCTGGGCCCGCGGCGCGGGCCTGCCCGGCATTGTCGCACGGCGTCCGCGGGCGTTCAAGACCTTGCCGCCGGGGTCAGCCCTGGGAGCGTCTGGGGGCGTGGATCGCGGTCGAGGCCCCGCGGGCGGTGCCCAGGTCGCGGACCGGCCCGTCCTTGATCCGCTCGGCGGCCCGCTTGGCGTTGTGGCGGGAGAACTCGGTGCCCAGGTACTTCCGCCCGAGGGCGCGGGCGACCACGCCCGTCGTGCCGGTGCCGGTGAACGGGTCGAGCACGAGGTCGCCCGGGTTCGAGCAGCTCGCGACGACGCGCTCGAGGTAGACCTCGGGCAGCTGGTTGTCGTGCTTGTGGCGCCGTTCCTTGTTGTTGCCCTGGATGCGCCCCCAGTGCTTGCCGTACCAGACATCCATCGGCACGCGCATGCCCGCGGGAATGCCGTCGCGTTTGCTCTCGGTGCGGGCGTCGGCGTAGATCGCGCGCCGGTCGGAGGTTTCGAGGATCGGGTCGGCGTTCCAGGTCCGCTGGGCGAGGTCTCCCTTGCAGAAGTAGAGCGCGTGGACCTTGGAGTTGATGAACCGGCCCTTGGTGTTCTGGCCAAATCTGTAATGCCAGACGCACCAGTTGATCATGATGAGCCCGAGCACGTTCTTACAGTGCACCACGATCTCGGCGGCCGAGTCGTCGGGGATGTTGATCCACAGGGCCCCGCCGTCGCGGAGGCCGCCGGCGCAGAGCTTGATCCATTCGTACGTGAACTCGAGGTACTCGTCGCGGGTCATCGCGCTGTCGTCCCA
>BQJQ01000030.1 GCA_021604785.1 Phycisphaeraceae bacterium | reverse complement strand
GCTTTGGGTTTCCTCCCTCTCCCCTCTGGGGAGAGGGCCGGGGTGAGGGGTCTTCGGGCACCATCGCACCCTCCGCGTACCATCCCCCATGCCCGACGCGAACGGCAACCCGCCCCCCATCCCGACCACCCTCTCGATCGTCGAGCCCCTCTGCTCGGTCTTCCGCCGCCAGCTCAAAGCCGAGGGCCTCAAGTACACCCCCGAGCGCGCCCGCATCCTCGACGCCATCATCGAGCTCGACGGCCCCTTCGAAGCCGACGCCCTCCTCGACCAACTCAACGCCGAGGGCACCGACGCCCCCGCCGACAAGCGCGTCTCCAAAGCCACCGTCTACCGCACCATCAAGCTCCTCGAAGACGCCGCCATCATCCAGCGCATCCTCTTCGACCGCGACCAGTCCCGCTTCCAGCTCGTCTACGGCCAGTCCGCCAACACCCTGCTGGTCCGCTCGGACACAGGCGAGGTCGAGGCGATCGAGGCCCCCGAGCTGATTGCCCTGCGCGACCGCCTCTGCCGCGAACGCGGGCTGACGCCCGAGGGGCACAGGTTCCAGATCGTCGCGCGGGGGAGCTAGCCGTGCGATTTCGACCGCCAAGGTTCGCACATGTACGCCGCGCGGTCTTGAGTCTGATCATCGGATCATCAATCGTCGTGATCGTGGCTTGGGCTATTGCACTCATGCCCTCGGTGTGGCGTTTTAGAGTCTTTGGTCCATCGACCACGGCCAGTGTGTACTACATCGTCGATGAAAATCGCTATGCGATTGAGTTCACTGATAACAGTGGATACCAGCGATGGGTGACCTACAAGAGTCCAGGCGTCGCTGAGAAGCTGCGGGTGCTTGCCGATCACGGGCCAATCGAGTTCGGGGATTCGCAACAGATCCCAGGCTGGATCGGCTGGCCGCCCGAAGCCAACGAAGTTGGCCAATGTGTATCGCACGCATACGGCGCGTTCCTGCCGACGATGTCGTGGCAGTTCTTTCATCTCGGTGACCGGGCCGCATCGACACGCTTGGTAGGCGGCATCGAGGTAGGAGGGTCGGGGCATCACTTGCCGCTGAACATCAACCCATTTCCATTCGCCGTTGAATCTCTCCTTTTTTCGATTCTTACATGGGGATCGATGACGGGGTTTGCGTACACACGCGCCCGCCTACGCATCCGCCGCGGCCGCTGCCCGCGCTGCGCCTACGACCTCGCCGGCGATCTCTCCCCCGGCTGCCCGGAGTGCGGCTGGAACCGCGTCCCCGCCTGACTCGGGTGCCATGGGCAAACTCGTTTGCCCGTGGACTTGCCTCACCGGCCACCGGGACACGGGCAAGCTCCGCTTGCCCATGGCACCCCGGAACGACTCACCCGATCGGATCGATCTCAATCGGCTGGTCCGTCATCCCCGCGTACCACCCGGCACTCGACCACCGCCAGTCTGTCACCCGCTCGACGAGCCCACGCCGCACCTGGTTCGCGTGGATGTACTCCACGGCGGCCCGCACGCTCGCCGCCGAAGTCAGGTTGCGGTCGTACCCACTCCCCTGCATCCAGAACCGGTGCTCCACCCGTCCGCCGGGCCGTCCGACACGCAACTCACCCAGCAGATCCGGCCGGTCCATCTTCAGCCGGCGGACCGCCCGCCGAGCCACACCCTGCTTGATCGACTTGAGCACGGGGGCGATCTCGGGCCTCTCGGCACACGGCAGCACCAGCAGGTGCACATGCTCGGGCATGACCACGTACGCCAGCACCCTGAACCGATGGATCGATCGGGCCCGATCGATCGCACCGATCACCCACGCCGCACGTTCTGCATCGAGCAGGAGCGGCAGGCGATGCTGAGTCGAGAACGTGAGCTCCCGTGCATGCCCCGGCACGTCGAAGGACCTCCTCGTCTTACGATGATTCACCTCACGCTCCGCGTATCAGGGTGCCATGGGCAAACTCGTTTGCCCGTGGTCTTTTGAGACCCAGAATCCACGGGCAAGCTTCGCTTGCCCATGGCACCCAGGATCGCCGCCTACCGCAGCCCCACCCGCGTAAACCCCGCCGCCGTGCACGCGTCGTGCGCGCGCACCACGTCCTGATACGCCACGCCGTCCCCGGGCGAGATGACCACGATCGGGTCGTCCCCCGCGAGCAGGTCCGGCGCGACCGCCGCCGCCGCGCGCGCCAACTCGTCGAGCGTCCCACCCTCGATGCCAAAGCCGGAGACGCGCGCCGATCCCCCGCCCTCCGACGCCGTCAGCGTCACCTCCAGCCGCACCTCGGGCAGCGTGAACCGCTCGTCTTGCACGATCCCGACCGTCTCGTCCTCGGGCAGGTGCGCGTCGATGAACCACTCGGGCCCGAGCAGTGCCGTGGACGCCATGAAGAAGATCAGGATCACCATCACCACGTCCACCATGGGCGTCATGTTGGGGCCAAAGTGCAGCTCGTGCGCCGCCAGCGCCGTCCGGTCGCGGAACGCCTTGCCCATCGCGTGCGACGAGCGCCGGCTCACGGCGACCGCTCCGTCGCCAGCTCCAGGTTCGCGACCCCCGCCGATCGGCACGCCTCGATGACCGGGTCCACCAGCTCGTACGCCATGTCCCGCCCCGCGCGCAGCCGCACGGCCGTCCCCGGCTCCTGCGCCAGCTTCCCCGCGAGCACCGACTCGAGCCGATCGACCGCCGTCTCCACGCCGTCGACCAGCACCGTCGCGTCATCCACGACCGACACGATCACCGGCTCGGTGTAGTCGTCCTGGTCCTCACCCTGCGCACTCTCGGGCAGCCGCGCCAGCCCCTCGCGCTCCATGACCAGGTGCCCCACGATCAGGTAGAACACGATCAGGCACATCACCACGTCGATCATCGGCGTGACGTTCACCCGCCCCACCTCGGCCCGCGGGCCCGCGAGCGCGCTCGCCCGCCGAAGCTTCACGCGCTCTTCCTCGCCTCGACCGGCGCCGCGTCTGTGTCTTCCGCGGGCAGCTGCTCGATGAACCGCGCCGCGTCCGCCATTGCCCGCGTGCAGATCTTGTCCACCAGCTGGCGGTAGATCCCGAACACCAGCAAACACGGGATCGCCAGCATCAGCCCCAAGAGCGTGTGGAACAGCGCCTTGGAGATCCCGATCGAAAGCGACGCCGGCCCGGCCTGCCCGCCCTCGATCCCCAGCGTCGTGAACGCCAGGATCATCCCCCACACCGTCCCCGCGAGCCCCACCAGCGGGCCCAGGTTGCCTACCACGTTCAAGGGCTCGATCTTGCGGAACCACCGCGAGCACTCGGTGCTCGCCGTCACCTCGGCTGCTTCACGCATCGCGTCCCGCCCGCGCGCGGACTGCCCGATCGCCTCGCGCACCACCGCCGCCGTCAGCCCCCGGTCACGCTCCACGAACGCGCGCAACTCCCCGAAGTTCCCCTGCCCGATCAGCGACTTGATCCGCGCCGTGCTCTTGGCGCTCGAGATCGTCCCGGGCCGGATCTCGAGGACACACTTGACGATGATCCACACCGCCACGATCGAACCGAGCACCAGCAGCACCGTGAACAGGTCAAAGCTCTGCCAGAACAGCTCCCACACCCCGAACCCGGGGCTGGAGTCCACACCGGCCGCAGTATCTTGAGCGGCTGCGGGGGGTGCGACGAGCGCCACGAGAACGCCCGACGACACCACACCCGCAGCCAGCGATCCACCAGGTCGAAACATCATCCCACTCTATCGGCAGTAATCCCGCCATGTCTCCCATCCTCCCTCAATCCACACCCTCGTCCAGGTCCCGCAGCTCGGCGGCGCGCGAGATCACATGCTTCTCCGTCAGCCACCCGTGCAGATCGACCAGTCGTGAGCGCTCGTCGGCGAACGGCCAGCTCGGGTTGTCCGCCGCCACGCGCACGCCGGTGCGCGGGCAGACGGTGTCCTGCCGAGCCTCAAGCCCCCCGATCCCGGGGCGTTGGTCCCACGCCGCGGGCACCAGAAACTCGAACCGCCGGCTCGTCTCGCCCGTGTGCGAGATCCGCACCCGCGCCGCGTCCTCGGGCAGCGCCCCCTCGATCCGCTCGGGCCACTCGATCGCAACGATCGCGTCCGATCCGACGATCCGGTCCCACCCGAGATCATCGAGCCCGTCGGCCCCGCCCATGCGGTAGCAGTCCATGTGCACCAGGTCCGGGCGGCCCGAGTCGTTCTCGTATTCGTTGATGATCACGAACGTCGGGCTCGAGACCAGCTTGGCGTCGATGCCCAGCGCCGCCGCAAGCGAGCGCACGAACGTGGTCTTCCCCGCGCCCAGGTCGCACTCGAGCCGGACGACATCGCCCGAGCGGAGCACGATCGCCAGGTCCCGCGCGATCTCGGCGGTGTCGTCGAGAGACTCGGACTGGCGGTCGAACCGTAGCATGGCGGATTCTTGGCGCCCAACCGCGATCATCACAACCCTCACCCAAAGAGCCCCAAGCGTCAGCGCCGGGCCAGATTTACGAGCACCCCGGCCAGCTCGCTCACGCTCGGGGCTCCTTCGATGGGGTCAGTGCTCCCACCCGAGCCCGCCCGCGTCGATCATGTCATCCTGGTCGAGCACCACGCACCCGACCCCCGCGATCACCCGCCCAACCCGCGTGACCGCCGTCCCGGCCACCTCGCCGGGTACGTCTCCAGCAGCCGCGAAGCACAGCTCGTAGTCCTCGCCCTCGCCCAGCGCTTCGCGCCACCCCGCCACGCCCGGGTGCCGGGGCACGGCGTCCGCCTCGAGCTCGATCCGGACGGCGCTCGCTTTCGCCACGCGCCCCGCGTCGCGTCCGAGCCCGTCGGACAGGTCGATCATCGCGTGCAGGCGCCCGCCGAGTGCGTCGCCAAGCGCCGCCGCCTCGAGCACCCGCGTCTCGAACGTGAGGTGCCGACCCGACGCGAAGCTGCCCCCGAGCGCGCCGGTGACGTAGATCGAATCGCCCGCACGCGCCCCCGAGCGGAGCACCGGCTCGACTCCGGCGGGCATGCTTCCCGCGATCGTCGTCGTCAGCGTCAGCGGGTGATCCGTTGCCCCGTGGGAAGCGATGTCTCCCCCGACTAACGGGCACCCCCAGTGCATCGCCCACCGGCTCATCGCGTCGAAGAGCTCGTTCGCGTGCGGGCACGCGTCGGGCAGGACCGCCGTCGCCATCGCCCAGGTCGGCGTCCCGCCCATCGCGGCGATGTCGGAGACGGACCGGGCCACGGCTTTGCGCGCGATCAGGTCGATCGCCGTTCCCGGTTCGTAGTGGCGCCCCTCAACGAGCTGATCGACGGTCATCAGCAGCGTGTCGCCCCCGGGCGAGCGGAGCACCGCCGCGTCGTCGCCCGGGCCGACGGCGACCGACCAGCCGCCCGAAGCCCTCAGCCCCGCGGACCTCGCGTAGATGTGCTCGAGAAGTTCGGATTCACGCATGCGTGATGGTAATCACGCAATGCGAGGCAGCCCCAAGCCGCTCTTCCTCCCCGGAGCGGCGGGCTTCCAGCCCACCGTTCGGGCGAAGCACGAAGCACGAAGCGTGAGCGTTTGCTCGAATCTCGGCGGGCTCGAAGCCCACCGCTCCTGAATCAGGAGATCAAGCACGGGTGCCGTGGTCTGAGCGGAGCGAAGGCAACGAACGGGCGAACCTTCATGGCCTTCGCCCTGCGGGCTCAGACCATGGCACCCGGCGGCGGGCGTGCCCGCACTCAGGGCACGCCGCCGCCTGGTCAATCCCCGCGAGGTCGTACCCGCACGCCCCGCACCGGTGCGCCCGCGTGCGAATTCGAGCGCGCACGGCGATCGGCACGCCTGCGAGTGCCCACCAGAGCGCGCCGTAGCACAGCGTGTTGAGCGCGAGCCCGGCCGGGATCGGGCGGAGCGGGATCTCTCGGATCCTCCTGTTTGGTCTGCGGGTGTTCGCCCAGGGAGTCCTCACGAGCAGGACGTCGTATTCCGGGACGTGAGTGATCGAATACGTAGGCATGCCCGCAAAGATGGGATCGAACTCCGAACCCGGGCCCTGGCGAACGAATGATCGCCACGGCCATCCGACCGCGAGCGAGGACCACCAAGTGTCCGATTCGATCTGCTGCGTGTCCGGGAGTGAGGAGTACACCGGCACGAACGCCTTGGCATTCGCCCGGTCCTTATCAACGTCGAACAGATCGACCGGAGATCGGCGAACGTTGTGACCGTGCTGAGCCCGTCGGGTGCGCCGGATGCCGTGACGTTCGTGCTGGGTGTTGGCGGTTGCAGCCCATGCCTCAAGTTCGGTCCTCGGGGTTACAGTGCCCGCGCACCGCTCCCAGAGCGGTCCCCCGCCCCGCCAGAAGCTGTAGCTTGAGCCCTCACCGAAATGGGAACAGGTCGTGTCCCCGGCGGGACTGATCGAGCCCGGGTCGTACCACAGGGCGCCGACCAGCGCCACGACGACGGCGGTGCCGAGCCCCAGCACGACCGACACGCCAGTGCGAACCGTGAATAGCGTGGAGACGCGCATCTGTTGAAGATCCGCAGGATCCAGGTCCTCGGATCCCTACGCCGTCTGCCCCGCCTCCTCCAGCACACGATCCGCGTACCGGCTCATCGCGTCGCGCAGCTGCTCGAAACTCTCGAGCACGTACAGCACCGGCTGGTAGTGGTCGATCTCGAACCCTGTCGCGCACACCCGGTCCATGTCGAACGGGCGCCGCTCGATCTTGCCCGAGACGTCGCTCGGCACCAGCTCGACGCCCTTGGCCGCCTCGGGTGCGTGCAAGGCGTGCTTGGCTTCGCCGTGCGAGGAGATCAGGCCCGAGCCGTAGATCTTGAGCCGCCCGTCCTCCTTGATCAGCCCGAATTCGACGGTGAACCAGAACAGGCGAGACAAGGCCTCGGTGTGCTGATCGCCCGCGTGCAGCGCCGCCTTGCCGTAGGTCTGCAGGAAGTCCGCGAAGACGTCGTCGGCGTGCAGCGGGACGTGCCCGAAGACATCGTGGAAGATGTCCGGCTCGGGCAGGTAGTCCATCTGCTCTTTCGGGCGCACGACGATGGTCGTCGGGAACTCCCGCCGGCTGAGGCAGCTGAAGAATGCCTTGGCCGGCAGGTACCCGGGCACGCCGCGGCTCTGCCACCCGGTCAGCGGGCGGAGGTACTCGTTGATGCCCTTGACGGTCTGCTCGGGCTTGGTCGGGTGGGGCACCTCGCCGAAGAGCAGCGGCACCCGGTCGGGCTGCACGCGGATCGCCTTGAGCCCCGCGATGAACGTGTTGGACGCCTGCTCTTCGAGCATCGCCCACCGCTTCTCGTACATCTCGCCCCAGACCTCGTGGTTCTCGTCCGAGTATCGGTCATAGAGCTGGGGGACGTAGAAGCCCTCGGTGTCGATCTGGTCGGCCGGCAGGTCCGCCGCCGCGTCCGCCGCGGCCTGGGCCCGGGCGAAGTCATTGCCGTCGATGATGTTGTTGTACGCGATGTCGTCACGCATGGGGACGCTCCTTCCGCGGGGTCCGCGTTGATCATGCCGGGGGCTCCCTCGTGCTCCGCACGCCGCCGGACGCGGGCATTCTATACGGGCCGGCGAGTGCCCCTCGTTTCGGGCGCGGATCGGGGAGCCGGTGCTCACTCAAGCAGGGCTCGGCGTCCCCGCTCACACGCCCGCGAGCAGGGTCTCGATCGCGCCCTGAGCTGCGGCGGCATCGCCCATGGCGGCGCTAAACGCCACGCGGACCACCCCGAACCGCGCGCGCACGTCGACGCCGAACGGGTCCACGCCCACGGCGAACGGGTCCTCTGGCGCAACCCCCGCGGCCCGCTCGCACGCCCCGCGAAGCCTCCCCGGGTCCGCGTTCAGAGCTCGGCACAGGGCGGTCTGTGCGCCCGCGAGCGGGTTCGCCCAGGCGAGGTCGTCGCCGTCCACGACGTCGCCGCTGGCGAGCTTGGCGAACGCGATCACGCCGCGCACCCACGCAGCCGACCGCTCGGGCCCGTGGTACGCCGCGAACAGGTCCACCGCCGGGTCGTGCTCGTCGATGCGCGAGCACGCGAGCAACGCCCGCGCGTGCGTGTCGAACGAATCATCGGGAACGCACAGCACGTGCTCCGCCGCGTCCGTGTCGCGCGGGTCCATTGCCATCACGACCGACCCGTCGGCGCGGTCAAAGACAAACCGCACCCCGCGGGGCGACCCGTCCACCAGCACCGTCCCGGTGGTGTGCCCGCGGAGGCAGGCGAGCGCCTCGCGCGTCGTTCGGTTGTCTGGGATTCCGGGGGCGCGGTCCATCGGGTCATTCTCCCCCGGGTCGGCGTCGCGGGCAACGCCGCGCGAGCCCATGTTGCCCGTCGATCAGTGCAAAAAAAGAACCGGGCCGACCGTCCTGGTCGACCCGGTGAGGTGCGGTGCCTCGAACTGGCCCGGCAACGCCGGGCGGAACAACGGCTATCCGTCGACTCGCTTAGGCCCGCTTGGCCCGGCGACGGGTCGCCTTCTTGCGGGTGCTCTTCTTGCGAGTGGCCTTCTTGCGGGTGGCCTTCTTGCGTGTGGCCTTCTTGCGGGTGGCCTTCTTGCGTGTGGCCTTCTTGCGTGTGGCCTTCTTGCGAGTGGCCTTCTTGCGAGTGGCCTTCTTGCGAGTGGCCTTCTTGCGGGTCGCCTTCTTGCGAGTGGCCTTCTTGCGAGTGGCCTTCTTGCGAGTGGCCTTCTTGCGGGTCGCCTTCTTGCGGGTGGCCTTCTTGCGGGTGGCCTTCTTGCGTGTGGTCTTTTTGCGAGTGGCCTTCTTGCGGGTTGCCTTCTTGCGGGTCGCCTTCTTGCGGGTCGCCTTCTTGCGAGTCGCCTTCTTGCGGGTGGCTTTCTTGCGAGTCGCCTTCTTGCGAGTCGCTTTTTTCCTGGTTGCCTTCTTGGCCATGAGAGGTCTCCTCGGTCAGTTTTGCGTCGCCGTTGTTCGCGACGCTGTCATCAGTGTTCGATCAACGAAACACCGCAATGCCCATTGTCAACGCACAACATATCGGGACGCTCCACCTTCATCCTTGAACAAGATCAGCCAACGGTGCGTGGAATGGGCGTTCAACACGCCGGCACCATACCACGTGTTGTGTGTCGATGCACAAGCCGAGGCGCGCGAAACACCGCGCGCGGCGAGCGCAGGCGCTCGCGCGCGATGCCGCGGAGCACGTGTTCGGACGCGCGCGCACGACGTGGTGTGCACCGCGCATCACGCCGCGCACCCGCCGCCCTCGGGCGCACATCGCGCAAGATGCGCAGGGATCGCGTTGTGCACGATCCGGTGTGTTTGCTGCGCAAACGCCGCACGATGCCGACATGATCGTGCGTGTTCGTGCAAAAACCCGTTTTTCGGACCCGTGCGTGCGTTCGTGCGGCACGTCGTGTGTTCGCCGATGCACAGCGGATCGGCGCGGGTGTTCCGGACCGGTAGACTCCGCGGCGCCGACCGCGCCAATCGTGCTCTGACCCGGAAGGAAGAATTTCGTGCCTCCGAACACAACACACACCCTCTCGTCGGGCTCGACACTCGTGATCGAGCCGATGGCGAACGTCCGATCCGCCGCGATGACGTGGCTCGTCCCCGCCGGTTTCGGGTGGGACGAGCCCAACCGCGACGGTCGGGCCGAGATCACCGCCGAGCTCTTGATGCGGGGGGCCGGCGACCTCGACAGCCGCGCCCAGGCGGACGCGTTCGATCGGATCGGAGCCTCCCGGGGCGCGGACCCATCCGTCCGGTTCATGCGGCTGAGCTCCACCGCCCTCGGATCGCGCCTTCCCGAAGCCATCAAACTCACCTCCGACATCCTCCTCCGGCCCCGATTTGAAGAGGCCTCGCTCGGGCCGGCGAAGGAGCTCGCGGTTCAGGCGATCGACTCGCTCGCCGACGACCCCGGTCGGCGGGCGGCGCTGGCAGCCCGGGCCCGCCACAACCCCGAGCCGTACGCGCGGTCGGGCATGGGCACCCGCGAGGGGATCGGAGCGCTGACGCGCGACGAGGTCGCGTCCGGGTGGGCCCGCGACGCGCGCCCGGGCGGGTCGATTCTTTCGGTCGCGGGCGATGTGGACCCGCCCGCGATCATCGCCGCGCTCGAGGAAGCTCTCAGCGGGTGGTCCGGCGCGGGCGAGGAGCTGCCCGTCAAGGCCGACGCGCCCCGCGGGTACGCGCACGAGCCGGACGACTCGGCCCAGGTGCAGATCGTGCTGCTGCACGACGCGCCGCCCGAGCCCCACCCGGACGCGCCGCTCGAGCGCGTGGTGGTGGGAGTGCTCTCGGGCGGGATGTCGGCGCGTTTGTTCACGGAAGTGCGGGAAAAGCGGGGGCTTTGCTACGCCGTGCACGCGGGGTACCGGGCGGACCGCGACTTTGGCACGGTGGTCGCCGAGGTTGGCACGGCGCCCGAGCGCGCGCAGGAATCACTCGACGTGCTCGCCGCCGAGCTGCTTCGTATCAACGAGGGCGGCATCACCGCCGACGAGCTGGAGCGGACGCGGGTGCGGATCAAGTCCGGGCTTGTCTTCTCGGGCGAGTCCACCGGCGGGCGCGCGGGGGCGCTGGCGAACGACATCTACAAGCTCGGGCGGGCGCGCTCGCTCGAGGAGATCGCCGAGGTCTACGACACCATCACGCTCGACCAGGTGAACGCGTACCTCAAGCGGCGGACGCTCGGGCGGGTGACGGTCCAGTCGCTAGGGCCGAAGGAATTGACGATGCCCTCGGCCCTGGGCTGACCCCCCCGGGCAGACAGGCCCCGGGCCCGGGCGGGCAGGCGGGCTCGGGCCCGATAGACTCCGCCCCGTGCCGGCACGAATGGTCCGAATCCTGATTCAGCAGGGGCTGGTGGCCCTCATCCTGGGGCTGCTCGGTCTCTTCCTTCTATACCCGATCTGGCTGACGGTCCGAGGCGGGTTCGCCGAGAACCCCGCCACGGGCACCGGGTTCACGCTGGACCACCTCTGGCTGACGGTCCAGGACCCGGTCCTGCGGGCCGGGCTGATGAACGCCCTCGGGATCGCGGTTTGCACGACGCTGCTGTGCATCGTGATCTCGCTGCCGTTGGCGGTGCTCAGCGCCAAGTACAAGTTCCCGGGGAAGACGTTCTTCGGGGCGGCGGTCCTCGTGCCGCTGATCCTCCCCCCGTTCGTGGGGGCGATCGGGATGCGGGCGATCCTCGGGCGTGCCGGGGCGCTGAACGAACTGCTCGGCACGGACTGGGACATCCTCGGCCAATCCCGCTTCTGGGGGGTGGTGCTGGTCGAGGCGCTGCACCTCTACCCGATCATCTATCTCAACGCGACGGCGTCGCTCGCGAACCTCGACCCGGCGCTCGACGAGTGCGCCGAGAATCTCGGGGCCGGGCCGTGGCGCCGGTTCTTCCGCATCACGCTGCCGCTCATCCGCCCGGGGCTGTTCGCGGGCGGGACAATTGTGTTTATCTGGTCGTTCACCGAGCTCGGCACGCCGCTGATGTTCGACTACACGACCGTGACGCCAGTGCAGATCTTCACGCGGCTCAAGGAGGTCGAGAACTCCGCCGAGCCGTACGCGTTGACGGTGATCCTGCTGGGCGTGGCGGCGTTGAGCTACATCCTGGGCAAGCTCGTCTTCGGCGGGCGCGGGCACGCGATGTATTCCAAGGCGAGCCGGGCCGGGGGCGAGATCAAGCTGGGCGGGATCGCGGGGCTCGGGGCGTGCGCAGCGTTCGGGTTCATCACCGTCCTCGCGTTGGTGCCCCACCTGGGCGTGATCCTGGTCTCGCTGGCCGAGCCGGGGTCGTGGTACCGGTCGATCATGCCCACGGCGTGGACGACGAGCCACTACGTCGAGGCGCTGAGCGCCGGCGAATCGTTCCGTTCGATCCGCAACTCGCTCTTTTTGTCGAGCGCTGCGATGTTCATGAACATCTTCGCGGGGCTGGTGATCGGGTACCTGATCGTGCGCACGAAGGCGGTCGGTCGGGGGCTGCTCGACGCGTTGTGCATGCTGCCCCTGGCGGTGCCCGGGCTGGTGCTGGCGTTCGGGTACGTCGCGATGACGCTGCGCTGGCCGTTCGGGCGCGAGGACGTGTTGGAGGGGTTCGTGAGCGTGTTCGGCAGCGGTGACCATCCGCCGAACCCGTTCCCGCTGCTGATCATCGCGTACGCCGTGCGCCGGCTGCCCTATGTGGTCCGGTCCACGGTCGCGGGGCTCGAGCAGACCTCGGGCGAGCTGGAGGAGGCGGCGGTGAACCTCGGGGCGACGCGGGTGGCGGCGATCCGCAAGGTGATCGTGCCGCTGATCATGGCGAACCTGATCGCCGGCGGGCTGCTGGTCTTCAGTTTCAGCATGCTCGAGGTGTCGGACAGCCTGATTCTGGCCCAGCGTGCCGAGGACTTCCCGATCACCAAGATGATCTTCGAGTTCTCGAACCGGCTTGCGGACGGGCCCTACATCGCCAGCGCCATGGGTGTGTGGGGCATGGCCCTGTTGACGGCGACGATCTTCGGGGCGTCGCTGCTGCTGGGCAAACGGATGGGCGCGATCTTCCGGGTCTAGCCCGGAACGCTTCTACCATTGTCCATGCCGACCACAGGCGAGTACGACGACCGACCGATCAATGGCGAGCGCCCGACGGTGGCGATGTCGATGGGCGACCCGGGCGGGATCGGGCCCGAGGTCATCGTCAAGGCGCTGGCCAAGTCCACCGACGCGCGGGCCCGGTTCGTGATCCACGGCAGTTCCTCGGCGCTCAACGCCGCGGCGGGCCGGTGCGGGATCGAGCCGTTCTGGTGGCGCGTCGAGGCGGGCTCGGCCCTCGAAGGCACCACCAGCGCGCACAAGGTCGTGCTCATCGACGACGACCCGCCCGAGTGGCGCGAGCGCGACGGCGACCTCCGCTTCGACGCCCGACCGACGAAAGTCGGCGGGGAATTGAGCTTCAAGTGGGTCGAGCGGGCGATCGCGGCGGCCAAATTGCCCGAGGGCGACCCAGCCCGGGCGGACGCGATCGTGACCGGGCCTATCTCGAAGGCGGCGTGGGCGATGGCGGGGCGGAAGAAGTACGCCGGGCACACCGAGCTGCTGGCGGACCGGTTCAACGCGAAGCGCGTCGCGATGATGTTCGAGGGCCCGGCGGTGCGGGTGGTGCTCGCGACGGTGCACATCCCGCTGATGGACGTGCGGAACAAGCTCACGATCGGGCGCATCCACGACGCGATCGACCTGGGCGCCGAGGGGTGCCGCATGCTCGGGATCGCGCGCCCGCGGATCGCGGTCTGCGGGCTCAACCCGCACGCGGGCGAGGGCGGGCTGCTGGGCGACGAGGAGACACGGCTGATCGAGCCGGCGATCGAAGCCGCGGTCCGCAACGGGATCGACGCGACGGGCCCGCACCCGGCGGACACGGTCTTCACGGCGGCGTTGAACGGGCGGTACGACCTGGTGGTCGCGATGTACCACGACCAGGGGCTGATCCCGGTGAAGATGCTGGCGCGGGACCGGTCGGTGAACGTGACGCTGGGTTTGCCTACGATCCGCACGAGCCCGGATCACGGGACGGCGTACGACATTGCCGGCACCGGCATGGCAGAGGAGGGCAGCATGAAGAGCTCAATCGACCTTGCCCTCCGCATGATCCGGCGCGCGTCCGCTGCAACGGGCTCGTCAGCCCGGCGCACCGTCCGACCGGACGGCTGACGAGGCCTCGGTCCGCTCCCCTCGCCCGCCCTTTGGTGCGGGCTCACCCGAACAACCCAGTTTCTCGCCCGAGGCTGCCGGTTTGGCGCGCCCGGTGCGACATTCCCGTTGACCCACCGGTATCCGGAGGACCGGCCCGCACGCGGCCGGATCGCGTATGACAGAACCAAAACGAGAAACAGACCTGCCCGTGGGCCCCGGCGGGGGCAGCGCGCCCGTCGAGGTGAGCGCGGTGGTCGAGCCTGCTGAGGGCGCGGACGTGCCCTTGTCTGGGCGCGACGCGCTACGGCAGATGTTCATGATCGCCGCCCCGTCGGTCGTGACGATGACGAGCTACTCGGCGATGCAGTTCGTCGATCGGCTGATGGTCAAGGAGATCGGGCCCGAGCCGAAGTACATCGCGGCCCAGGGGACCGCGGGCATCGCGACGTGGACGCTGATGACGTTCTGCGTCGGGCTGACGGGGGTGGTCAGCTCGTTCGTCTCCCAGAACCTGGGCGCGGGCAAGCCCGAGCGCGGGGCGGCGTACGCGTGGATGTCGATGTGGATCGGGCTCGCGTACTGGGCGATGGTGATGATCCCGGGCGCCCTGATGGCGCGCCGGTTCTTCGGGCTCTTCGGGCACGAGGCGGAGGTGGTGAATCTCGAGGTGGGCTATGCCGTCATCGCGATGGGCGGGGCGTTGTTCACGCTCATGTCCAAGGGGATGCACAACTACTTCTTCGGGCTGCACCGCCCGGGGGTGGTGGCGGTCGCGGTGGTGCTGGGCAACATCACGAACATCCTCGCGAACACGGTGCTGATCTTCGGGGCCGAGGGGCTGGACCTGGGCGTGCGCCCGGAGACGTGGCACGGCGGGGCGGCGTGGTCGGCGATCTCGCTGCTGACCGACAGCGCGGCGTGGGTCGCGGGGACCCTCGGGATCCCGGCGATGGGGCTCGCGGGGGCGGCGCTGGGCACGGTGATCGGGACGGTCGTCGAGTGGGGGCTGCCGCTGCTCGTGTTCCTGGCCCCGGCGCACAACAAGGAGTACAAGTCGCGCGGGGCGTGGTTCCCGCGGTGGCTCATGTTCAAGGACATCTGCCGCATCGGGTGGCCGGCGGGGCTGATGTTCCTCAACGAGCTGTTGCTGTGGGCGTACATGATGTCGTTCTTGACGCCGCGGGCGGCCGAGCGGGCGGCGGAGCTCTCGGGCGCTTCGGCAGAGGCGGCGAAGGCGGTGGGGACGTCCGCGACGACGACCGGGTTCATCGCGTTGCAGTGGATGCACCTGAGCTTCATGCCCGCGATCGGGATCTCGATCGCGACCCAGGCGATGGTGGGCAAGGCGATGGGGGCGAAGCGCCCGGACGCCGCGACGCGGACGACGTGGCTCGGGCTGAAGATCACGATGGTCTACATGGGCGCGTGCGCGCTCCTGTTTGTGGTCTTCGCGCGCCCGCTGATCGGGCTGTTCATCAACGCGGAGACGCCGCCGGACGAGGTCGAGCACATGGTGCGGCTGGGCGCCCAGATCATGATCGCGGCTGCCGTGTTCCAGCTCTTCGACGCGATGGTGATCACCACCAGTGCCGCGTTGCGGGGTGCGGGCGACACCATCTGGCCCGGGGTCGTGACGATCGTGACGAGCTGGGTCTTCATCTTCGGGCTCGGGCACCTGCTGATCGAGGTGGCCCCGGGCATCGGGGGGCTGAGCCCGTGGATCGGGGCGTCGGCGTACATCTGCGCCCTGGGCGTCCTGATGACGGTCCGGTTCCTGGGCGGGAAGTGGAAGACCATGCGGCTGGTCCACGACGACCCGCTCCACAACCTGCCGCCCGACGAACTGGCCCCCGGGACCAGCCCCGGGGCGTGAGGGGGTCCGGGCGGGCCCGCCCGGTGTTGGCGCCTAGAATCGTGACTGACCTCAACCCCCGCCCGGATCCGCGTTTGGCAACGTTTCAGCAGCGGCCGGAGGGCATGGAGACGACCCCGATGAGCGATCCGATGGACATGGTGATCGGTGCGACCGCGACGTCGCAGGCCGACCGAGAGGCGTCTTCCGCGCGCCTGACCAAGGCGTTGCAGCTCGACGCGGACGGCGACCGCGGGCTCGCGATCGAGGAACTGCGTCACGCGGTCTCGGCCGACCCGAGCAACACGGACGCGCACTTCAAGCTCGGGTACCTGCTCGACTTGGCGGGCGAGGAGGACGAGGCTGTCTCGATCTATGAGCGGATCTGCGAGGACTCGCCCGCTCCGGTCAACGCGCTGCTCAACCTGGCGGTGCTGTACGAGGACCGGGGCGACTACGCCCGTGCCGAGCGGTCGCTGCGCCAGGTGCTCGACACCAAGCCCAACCACCCCCGCGCCCGCCTGTTCATGAAGGACGTCCAGGCATCGCGCGAGATGGTGATCGAGGACGACAACGAGCGTGACCTGCTCAAGCGCAAGGCGCTGCTGGATACGCCGGTGACGGACTTCGAGCTGAGCGTGCGGGCCCGGACGTGCCTCAAGAAGATGAACATCCGCACGCTGGGCGACCTGCTGCGGATCACCGAAGCCGAGCTGATGAGCTACAAGAACTTCGGCGAGAGCTCGCTCGACGAGATCAAGCGGATGCTCTCGCAGCGGAACCTCAAGCTCGGGCAGGGGCTCGAGGACGCGCACCGCGCCGCCCGGCGCCAGATGATGGAACGCCTCAAGGGCAGCGGCAAGGAGCAGCTGCTCAACAAGCCCGTGGGCGATCTGCAGCTCTCGGTGCGGGCCCGCAAGGCGCTCCAGCTGCTGAACATCCAGACCCTCGGCGACCTGTGCAGCCACACCGAGGCCGAGCTGATGGGCGTGAAGAACTTCGGACAGACGTCGCTGTTCGAGGTCCGCGAGAAGCTCGGGGAGATCGGGCTGAGCTTGCGTCTGCTCGAAGAGGGCGAGATCCCGCCGGCGCCCGGCTCGATCGGGTAACGCCCCGCCGACATCAACGATTCCAAGAACGCCCCGCATCACGCGGGGCGTTTTCTTGCGCTCAGGGGGTGTCGGTGCCCGGGCTCTCGGGGTCGCTCTCGACCCCCGCGTCGCGGACAGCGTCCGGGTCCCGCTCGCCCGAGGCGTGGAACCCGGTGCGGGCCTCGGCGTACCGCTGGGGGCTTATCTTCAGGTCCGGCGTCCGCCCCGCCTGGTGCTCCGCGTGCAGGTGCTTGAGGAACGGCACGCACCACCCGCACCCCGTCCCCGCGCCGAGGCACTCGGAGACGAGCGTCGCGACCGGCGGGTCCTCGGTCCGCAGGTACGTCCGGATCTTGCGCAGCGTCACGCGGAAGCAGAGGCAGACCTGATCGTCGGGATGCATGCGCGGATGGTACGCGGGATCTTCAGGCCTCCTGCATGAATCGTTGTGCGTGCGATTGAGGTGTGGTAAGCTGACGGTATATGACGACTGCCGCATCCTGCTAATCCGAGTCGGCTTCTTTCTGTAGCTGCTGTGCGCGCCGAGCCCGTTTAATTGGGGGCGTGCTGCTGCCCGCGCCGATGGCGTGGGCCCGCTTGGGTTGCGTGCCCCGTGCCGAGTGCGGCGGGGCGTGCCAGGATCGTTTCACAGATGACAACCAAGAGAGCCGCCCGTCGCGAGGACGGGTTCAGTTGTGTGCGTTGCCGCGCGCCGGTGCCCGCCGCCGCGTGGGGGACCAAGAACCGGAACCACTGCCCGCGCTGCCTGTGGTCGCGCCACGTGGACGACGAGATCGGGGACCGACGCTCGGCGTGCGCGCAGGGGATGGAGCCGATCGCGGTCGCCGCCCGCCCGGACGGGGAATGGGCGATCATCCACCGGTGCACCGGGTGCGGGCACCTGCGGTCGAACCGGATCGCGGGTGATGACGACGAGCGGGCGCTGCTGGCGTTGGCGTTGCGGCCGATGGCGTCGCCGGCGTTCCCGCTGGATGAGCTCAGATGACCGGGCGAGCGCTACCTCGCTCAGTCCGGGTCATCGCTGAGGGTGCCCCACCCGTCGTAGGTTCCACCCAAAGGGGCTGCCAAACGGTGCATGCTGATCTCGGTTTTCACGATCGCGTCGAGTTGGAGGGGCTGCCGAACTACAACGAGGACTTGATACTCGGGATCCTCGTCGTCGGGCTCAAGAAGCTTGAGCGACGTAAACCCCGCCGCAGCGGCCTGCTCCATGAACTGCATGGCCGATGCACGGTCCGGGAACACACACCAGTAGTCGACGTCGCGGGGTTGATCAGGCTGCTTGACCAGTTTGCACGCCCGCTTAAGCGATGTGATCGTCTCGCGGAGTTCCTTCTTGCCGCCCGGGTAGCCAAGTGGGATGTGCACGGCGATCCCTTTCGTAGATCAGGAGAGGCGGCTGAGGATGTCCAAAACCGCGTCGGCCCGTTCGAGCGGCGAGACGTAGTCCGCGTGCGCCTTGATGGCGTCCGACGCGTTGGCCGGGCACGCGAAGTATGCCACGCGCTCGCGGATCGGGTGATCGCTCATGGTGTCGCCGATGCCCGCGAGCCGGGCAGGATCGAGCCTCGCCCGCGCGATCGCCCGGTCGAGCCCGGTCGCTTTGGAGACGAACGCGGGCTCGATGTTGATGCACGTCCAGGTCATCGCGGCGTGGAAGGGGGCGCCCCGCTCGGCGATCTCCCGCTCGACCGCCGGGAGCACGCGTTCGCGCAGGTCGTCGGGCCCATCTTCGTGGAAGATCGTGACGCTGGCCGACTTGCCCGTTTCGAGGTAGGTCCCCGGGAACGTGTCCAGGGCCCATCGCCCGAACGCGCTCGCGAACGACAGGTGCTCGTGGGTGAGGCTGGGGTCCATCTCCCAGCGGTAGGTGGTCGGGTCGAGCACCCACACGCCGCCCTCGCAGACGATCGGCAGGTCCCGCACGCCGACGATCCTCGCCATGCAGTCGGCGAAGGGGAGCGGACGCCCGGTGCACAGCGTGACCGCGGGCACGTCCCCGATTTCGTGCGCCCGGCGGTTGTGGTTGCTGACCGCCGCGATTTTGGCGGTGTCCGCCGGGCCGAAGAACTCGGGCGAGAGGCACCCGTCCACGTCGCAGAAGACGGCGTCGAATCGGCTCGATGGGGAGGTCGTGCTCACGGCGGGAGGGTATCGCGACGAGTACGCTTGTCGCATGACGCTCCTTCGATCGAGATTGGCGTACCAGACGGCCGGCGAGAGCCACGGGCCCGGGCTGGTGGTGACGGTGCTCGGGCTGCCCGCGGGGCTGACGGTCGATCTCGACCTGATCAACGACGCGCTGCGCCGTCGCCAGGGCGGGTACGGGCGCGGCGGGCGGCAGAAGATCGAGACCGACACCGCCGAAGTGATGACCGGCGTGCGCCAGGGCAGGACGCTCGGGTCCCCGGTGACGCTGTTCGTGAAGAACAAGGACAGCCGGCTGGACGACGCCGAGCGGACGCCGCCGGTGTATCGCCCGCGCCCGGGGCACGCGGACCTGGCGGGCAGCGTGAAGTGGCTGACGACGGACTGCCGGGACACGCTCGAGCGGGCCAGCGCCCGCGAGACGGCGGCCCGCGTCGCGGGTGGGGCCCTCGCGCGGTGCTTGCTGCGGGAGGTTTTTGAGGTCGAGACGTTCGGGTTCGTGCGCCAGATCCTGGATGCCCGGACGGACGTCGGGGTGACCGAGGCGAACTGGCGCGAGCTGGTCAAGGCGTGCGCCGATTCTGACACGTACACGCTCGATGAGGCGACCACCGAGCGCCAACGGGCGGCGATCCGCCAGGCGAAGATCGACAAGGACACCGTCGGCGGGCACGTCGAGACGCACGTCTTCGGGTGCCCGCCGGGCATCGGCAGCTCGATGAACTGGTACGAGCGGCTCGATGCGCGACTGGCCGGGGCGGTGATGGGGATCCAGGCGTTCAAGGCGGTGCAGATCGGCGCCGGTACGCGCGCGGGCGAGGTGACCGGCAGCCGGCTCCACGACCCGATCCGGTTTGACGCGGCGAAGGTCGAGACGCCCAGCCTCGGGTTTGTCCGCGACACCAACAACGCCGGCGGCACCGAGGGCGGGATGACCAACGGGCAGCCCGTGGTCGTCACGGGCACCATGAAGCCGATCAGCACGCTGCTGCGCGGGATGCCCAGCATCGATCTGAACACGAAGCAGCCCGAAGCATCCGACTACGAGCGTTCGGACGTGTGCGCGGTGTCGGCGGCGAGCGTGGTGATGGAGCACGCGGTCGCGTTCGAGGTCGCGGCGGCCTTCATGGACAAGTTCGGGGGCGACTCGGTCGCCGAGACCGGCGACAACTACCGGCGGTACCTCGAGACCGCGCGGATGTTGCCGCTGGACCCGCCCGAGCAGACGATCGCGTGACGCTACCCGGATCTGGGGGTGCGGCTCGGAAAAACCTTGGTCTCAAAAACCCGTTGCCCCGCAAGGGGTTATCGATCGGCGCGCGTCGGATTTGGCGCCCGGCGTATCCGAGCGGCGGGGAGAGGGCTACGCTATCCGGCGCGCGTGCCGGGAGTGTCCCGGGGCGCGAACGAGGGGGCGTCGCGCAGGATAC
This sequence comes from Phycisphaeraceae bacterium, assembly GCA_021604785.1. Classification (GTDB taxonomy): domain Bacteria; phylum Planctomycetota; class Phycisphaerae; order Phycisphaerales; family UBA1924; genus BQJQ01. The sequence goes on along the minus strand of BQJQ01000030.1, from coordinate 1,590 downwards.
GCGCCGACGCGAACCGGCGACCGGGGTTGAACGACTACCCCGGGCGCGCCCGATGACGGGCGTGCCCGCGGAGTTCCCGGGCGAGCCGAACACAGAGTCCGACGAACCGCGTCGCGGAGGCGCGCGGGGCGTCCCAGCGGCCATTTGTCGCCCGGAGAGCATGCCGTGAACACCACCCGCCGAGGTTTCTCGATCCGCACCTTCCTCGCCCAGGGCAGCGCCGACTCGGTGCAGCTCATCGACCACTCGCAGTGGGTCGGGCGGGGCGTTGTCGTCCCCCGGGCCGCCCTGGATGAGCACGCCGACCGTGACGAGCTGCGCGGCAACGGCGTCTTCATGCTCTGCGGCACGTCCCATGAGACCGGGTGCGAGCGGATCTACATCGGGCAGACGTCCGTGCTGCACGACAACCTCGACCGCGTCAAGAGTAAGGGCTTCTGGACCAAGCTCGTCGCGTTCAGCACGGACAGCGCCCGCCTGAGCCGCACGCACGCGGATTACATCGAGGCGAAGCTGCTGCAGATGGCACGCGACGCGCGCGGCGCGGAGATGGACAACACCAAGAGCCGCACGATCCCGGACCTGGCCGAGCCGGACCGCGCCGACGCGGATTACTTCATCGATCAGATCTCGCAGGTCGCCCCGATCATCGGCGTCCGCGCGTTCGAGCCGACCCCCGACGCGGCGGGCGCCAAGACGGCTCGTCTGACGGGCAACGGTGCGAACGCGAACGGGTACGCCGCGGGCGGGCGGTTCGTGGTCACCGAGGGCTCGATGGCGACGCGGTCCGAGGGCGCCGGGTGCCCCGGGCACGTGCTGGATCTTCGGACGAGCCTGATCCTCCGAGGCGTGCTGGCTGAGGAAGGCAAGCAGCTCCGGTTCACGCAGGACTTCGCGTTCGACCACGCGGCCCAGGCGGCGCAGCTCGTGCTGGCCGACGCGGGCGACGAGTCGTCGTGGCGGACCGGTTCGGGCTCGGCGAGCGCGGGCGAGGAGCAGCCCCAGGCGGCGGAGCGTTCCGAGGGCAACGGCAACGGGACGCCGGGCGTGACGGTCAAGCCGATCCGCGCGACCAAGGCGACGGCGGACGCGTAAGCCGCGGGATTGCGTGATGCAGATTTCTCAAGCCACGGGCGGTTGTCCGTGGCTTTTTCTTTGCGCGCACGGCGATATTCAGGCCGTCTTGGAAGCGAGTTCCGCGATGCGGCTGGTCAGGCGTTCGCGGACAACGGGCCACTCGGTCGCGATGACCGAGTAGATGACCGAGTCGCGGAGGTAGCCGTCGGGCATGACGACGTGCGCGCGGAGGGTGCCCTCGCGGATGAACCCGAGGCGTTCCATCGCGCGCTGCGAGCGTTCGTTGCGGGCGTCGGTCTTGAGCTGCACGCGGATGGCGGATCCGGTCGCGGCGTCGCCGGTGCGGAAGAGGTCGGTCTCGAAGGCGCGGGCCATGAGCAGCCGCTTCATTTCGGGGTTGATGGGCGTGCCGCGGGCGGCGGGGCCCAGCCAGGTGTAGCCGATGGAGACGCCGCGGTTGGGCGCGCTGGCGTCGTAGAAGGAACTCACGCCGATCGCGTCTCCGGTGCGCGC